>PBPU01000091.1 GCA_002724825.1 Acidimicrobiaceae bacterium | reverse complement strand
TGCCTTCGAGCTGCTCTACAACGCTGATAGCTTCAAAAACCATGACTCCATCTGCCTCAGCTGCTTCGATCACGTCGAGCATCCCTTCTTCAAAATTCGCNCCATTAACGACGAGAAGATCAGCATTCATCATTTGATTTACCTGCTGTGCAGAAGCTTGGAAGTCATGTGGGTCAGAGCCTGGGGGCATAATAACTTGAACATCGAAGTTCTCACCCACCATGTTCGATACNACGTCGCCGAGAATATTTGTTGTTACGACAATCGACGGTTTCTCCCCCATCGTTGAGGAATCAGAAGCGCTCTCGTATTCCATCGAGCGATTGTCACCGCACGCGGTTAACGCCAATGAGATAACAGCAGCTATAGCTGTTGTAGACAGCACTAGTTTTTTCATCGAATTGCGAAACATTCACAACCTCCTATAATAAGAATGGTTCTCATTTAAAATAAGAATGNTTCTCATTATTGCATCTTTGATGCGATATGCCACACCAGAAACAAAAAAAACGAAAAAAGAAGAAAATNCAAAATGACTGAATGCGCCACCTCTATTGTGACTGAAGAACTTGAGGTCCGGTACGGAAGTACAGTTGCTGTAACTGCTGTAAATCTTGAAATTCCCAAAGGTTCACTTCTGTCTGTTATTGGACCAAATGGGGCAGGTAAATCCGCNCTCTTAAAAGCTCTAGCTGGAACAGTTGATATCTATTCTGGAAAAGTTGNAGTTGACGGCCCTTCCCCTTCCTTCGTAATGCAATCAACTGATGTTGANNCCTCTCTTCCAATTAGNGTNCGCGATGTTGTCTCACTCTCTCGCTATTCNAATCGAGGACCATTCAAGCGCTTCCGTTCCAGCGACCATGAAGCCGTAAGTGAAGCGATAGAGCGTCTAAATTTAACCCACATTGCCAAGAAGCAGCTCCATGAAATTTCTGGCGGGGAGCGTCAACGANCACTGGTTGCTCAGGGATTAGCTCAAGAAAGTGATGTCCTNCTCCTAGATGAACCAATCAACGGACTTGATATTGTTTCGCGNGANATCATTCTCGAAATAATCACCGAGGAAGTGGCTGCTGGACGCACGGTTGTGATCACTACCCATAATCTCAGCGATGCCAGTCGTGCCGATCAAGTACTTCTCTTAAATAATTGCCCTTGCTGCCTAGGTAGCCCAAATGAAGTTCTGACAGAAACAAATTTACGAGTGGCTTTTGGGGATGGCAGTGTTGGGAGCGGNTCAGGCATATTTCTCGATGACCCTCATCACACCCATACTTCACCAAATGATGAAGAACGGATAAGATCTTTTAGGGATTAGAGGGCGGTGAAGATGAGTAATGAGATAGATGTCGATCAGCTAGTAACCTCACAACTCGAGGCCGTTGGCCAGCGCTACACGAATAATCGTCGTCGACTAATTTCCATTTTACTACTTTCATCCAAACCCTTGACGATCACTCAGATCTTAGAAATTGACCCGGGCCTTGCGCAATCTAGTGCATACCGNAATCTCACCGCTTTAGAAGAAGCCGGGTCGGTAGTTCGGATTGTGACGAGCGATGATCATGCGCGCTACGAGTTAGCTGAAGAGATTCTTGAGCACCATCATCACATTATCTGTTCACCTTGTGGAGAAATTCTCGACTTNCATTTATCTGAAAGCGTGGAAAGAACTTTAGAAGCCTCCCTGAAGAAGGTTGCAGACCAGCTTGGATTNACACTTGACACTCACCGGCTCGATCTGATTGGAACTTGTACCTCTTGCAGGGGTGANGCATAACCAACAACGTAACTACCTCAGTGAGCAAGAGTTACTTTGTAGATAATTTTCTATTAACTTCATTGACGAAATACTCTGCTTGACTTAGGTGATTTTTGGATACGTCGCACTTGAGTGTGTCAAGTGGAGAATCTCCCTGCTTTGTCAGAATTCGNACACTCCCCGTCCATGGCTTNGAAAACATAGTGGATTTGATCTTTAATTCGCATGCTCGAAGNGCGGAGTAGTCGATCTCTCCGGCTATTCGNCTNATTTTNCCTACGAAAGTTCTACGCGCATAGAGAATTCGAAGGTTGGTTGCGATCAGATACGACTGGTACTGGTAGTCCTTTGTCCCATCTGTCTCTACCTCCGTAGATGACGCAACCCCCATCTGGGTTAGCATCACCGTGCTAATTGCTGCACTTTCCATCGCTGCTGCGACTTTGGCAGAGTCCATAAAGGGGATTCCGGCAAGAAATTCTTCCCCATCTGCTAAGAAATTCTTGCTCTTTTTTTTCAGCATTCGCTGGACTCTACTCATCCGTTCATCTTTCTTTCAGCCGTAAGGTGTTCGTATATTTTTTTACCCAAGCAAAGACTACTGCAGGAAATGTTCTTGGATCGCTTCTCGTAATGGGATATCAGTCATTACAGGCTTTACTGTCGTATCACATACTTCAGCCCATGCGAGTTGGAACTGGCTGCAATTGTTGAAGTCGTCAGTTTCGACGATCATTGTGCCGGTTCCATCTCCAAGAGAGTGCCACCTGCCGACCAAGGTAACACCATGATCTGCTAATAGGGATTCCAGTTGCTCTTGCGTAAAGCTCCCGAATGCTCGAAGCGCGTCGCCCCTGTTAGATTCAAAAACTCTGTAATCGATTTGAAATAACATTTCCTCTACCTCCTGTGGTTACGTCTATCATCGCTCGGGCACACAATTTCATCAAAACAGCATTCCCAAAATGCTTATCTTTCAAATTTTTTGAATGACTGATACTCCATCGCCTATCGATAACATGGAGCAGGAAACGCGAGCGTCATTTCGGATATGTTCATTGAATTCTCGTATCGCTATGGTGTCGTGATCGTTTGCATTCGCATCCACGACTCTTCCTGACCAGAGAACATTGTCTACCACGATTAATCCATTTTCAGATAGGCGGCTAAGAATCGACTCGTAGTAGTTAATATAGTTTTTCTTATCTGCGTCGATAAACGCGAAGTCTATGTTTTGGGTTAGAGGTAGTTCGTCTAGTGTTTCAAGCGCTGGAGCCAGAACGAGATCAATCTTGTCTTCTACCCCTGCTTCCCTCCAGTGGCGCCGCGCAATATCTGTCCAATCTTCCGAAATGTCACAGCACAGGAGCTTCGCATCAGCAGGTAGACCTCTAGCAATAGCCAAAGCAGAATAGCCTGTGAAGGTTCCTACTTCCACAGCAAATTGGGCTTGGGTTGCTTTGACGAGCATGGTTAGAAAATTCCCTTGGTCATGAGATATTTGCATTCGTGAGACCCATCCCAGAGTAGACGTTTCCTCGATAAGCGATCTCTGGACCTGATCCGTTGCTGTACTGCTCTCTTCGATATACTCCACAAGGTTCTCATCAAGAAAGAAAGACCTCCTATCAGTCTTCTTTGACAGTAAATCACGTATTTTTTTCATCTCTACCTCTAATTCCGGATACGACTTAAACGACTTTAAATATTCACTTGAATTATAGTGAAAGCCATGAGCGTATTCTTTTCTGCTGTTCTCACTTTTTTAATTTCAATGTTGTCTCTGACGATGAGCGACGTCTTACCAGTAGTCGAAAGGTAGCAAAAAGAAATGCTGAACTTTCAGGACATCTTCCATGTTGGAATTCGTGTTCCCGACATTTACCAAGCGATGGAAGAATTGGGGGAATCGCTCGGCCTTACATGGACAGAAGTAGTAGAAACTTCCGGCCAGCGATTATGGACACCAGAAAGTGGACAGCAAGAGGTGCCGCTCAAATTTGTCTATTCATGCGAAGGACCCCAGCACCTAGAATTACTTGAAGGTGAAAAGGGTTCGTTCTGGGATGGAACTGAAGATTCTGGGGTTCATCATGTGGGAGTTTGGGTGGACGATGTGCAATCAGAAGCAGATCGTCTCATCTCGCTGGGCTGGGGCTTGCTGGGGTCTGCGAGGCCCCCTGAGGAAGGGTATGCCAGTATGGCGTACTTGTCTCCGCCGAGTGGAACGATCGTAGAGCTGGTTACTTCTGCGAACAAGGCACGTTTTGACCGATGGTATGCCGGAGGGTCCTTCTACGATTCATAGTGATCACGTCGAAGGTATTCAAGGTCAGTGTCCGTTTTATCTAATAATCTCATGTTCTGCCTAGTGGTTCGAGATGAGGGCCATCACTTCGGTTAGATGTTCCTGCGGTCTTTAATCTTCGTTCGCTGAGTTTCCAAACGCCGAAAATTTTGACCCATATATCATGGTATTGGGCGTGTAGCGTATAGTCATCACCGCCATCAGCGGGCCGGTGCCATGCTTGAACGTACGAGGTTGCGTTCGCTGTTTTCGGCGATTCGAAGGTAATAACGATATTGCTGATGTAGTGGTGGGTAGCTGCGTATTTTGCGACAGAGGGAACAAGGGCTTCTTGGATGTTGTCTTTTCCTTCTATCCAGTGGTCATCACCATAGAACGTTAAGCGACCATCTTCGGCGAAAACTTCGACTTGTTTATCTACCCGATTTAAATCGACCCAGGTCGTATACCAATGCATACGATCAATGATCTCTTGGCGGTCGATTAGCTGCTGTGCTTTATCTTCATCCATAGTACAGACCTAGAGGAATTGCATTTCCCACCCGTCGGGTGGAGTGGTTACATTGCGTGACCGTTTTGCGAGCCGAGGGTTATAGGGAATTCCTCGCAGGTCTGATTCAAGCTGCGGCCCATCGTATGTTATCCATTGTTGAGGGATGAGTTCGATGATGACTCTTCCTGGTGTGTCGTTCCGGCGGGTAAATTCGGCTTGTCCTTCTGGGTCGCCTGCGCGAAGTCGCGCTGCCAGCATAGGGTAGAACCATTCTTTGATTGCGTCGTCATCCGCGTGGATAACGGCGAGAGTTTTCGCTGTTGTGGTTATATCTCCACCCAACCATGTTCCTTCGCTGGAAACAACCACTGAGCTTTCTGGCCGAGCAGCCAACGCCGGTACCCTTTTGCGATGCCCCATGCACGTCACCCAGAATCGTTCTTGATGCCACACGAATCTATGGAGGACGCCAACTGGCCATCCATGGCGGTTCGTCCAGTTAACACAGCATTCGGTTTGCGCAGCATATAGGCGTTCGCGTTTTTCGTCGCTTATTCCTACGTCGCTGACGTCTGTGTAATCTTTTTTCTTTTTGCGCTCACCCATACGGTGGATCCCCATGATCTAGTTCGATTCCTGACCTACATTACTGGATGCACCTATTTAAGTGAAAAGCTGGTGTGTACTAGTTTTCATTGAAGTTTGTTTTTGTGTCTGAAACGTGTCGATGGTCGTAGAATAGAATTCTGCGGTTCGCAGCTTCAATTTTGTGGATCGTAACCGGAAGCCCCGCCATACCACTTTGGTCGGGGCTTTCACTTTTTCTATCCCGTCTAAACCGATACCGTAACTTCGGTACCAAATCCAGGTATACATAGAAAGTGCACTATAAATTTTTCAGTTCGATAATGGCTTTGTGTCTGATTATGGGAGCGATGGCCTGTAGTGGGTCAGATAACGGAAATGCCGACTCTGCTTCAGGCTCTGACGGTCATGGTGAAGAAGACAACGACGACCATGGTGAAGAAAGCAACGACGACCATGGTGAAGAAAGCAACGACGACCATGACGAAGAAGGTCATGACGACCATGACGCCGGACGACAATTTCTTATTAAAACAATTTTGGACCTTGGACCTGGAGATTCCCCTGAGGTCGTTGAGTGTGTAGTCGACCTGATTGCTGACCTATCTGGTTTTGGCTATACAGAAATCGAAGACATGTATTTAACTCAAAGCCCGGAACTCGACCCTTATCTTCAAAGCGAAAGACTCAGGAAAGACTGTGCATATTATTCACATGAGGATTCACATGAGGATTCACATGAACGCCCAGACTATTCGGATGTAGATTGGGAATGTGAATCCAGCGAGCAAGAAATGTGCTGGGAGTGGAATTCTAACGCCTCACAATATGGCTGCGGACCTGCCACAGAAACATCTTCAGATAGCACTCAAGAGCGGTTAGACGATGAGTTTTGTTGGGTACATAAAATTTACCGGCCATACGTCTCCTTGGATTCTTCCGAACAACGATTTCGACCTCTAGATAGAGAAACTCGGGAATCAGCGCAACAGCTCGCAGATTTAGGATGGAATAAGCCCTTAGATACACCAGCCACCTACTTCTTGACTTCTGACCTGTCTTCCGATTCGCTTGAGATCGTGAAAAAAGGAATACAAGCTGCTGAGGAGTACCTCGGGTCATATGGCCCCATGCGGGTGTACATTATCGGGTCTGACACTTCCGCTACTGATGAAGCAATAGAAGATTACTGCTCCTGGGCATATGACAGAGCAGATCTTCTGGAAAGGTGCCCTAACGACCAAGGGGTCGGGATTTACGAAATGGCCTACTACGGGGGGTCGAATGCGTTCGCCCAGCATTCTCGGCGACGTTCATCACCTACACAGTCATTTGTAATTGGCAATCCCATCGGGATGGGAGACTATGGCGCCAAGATCGCCGCCCACGAATACGTCCACATCTTCCAGAATGCCCATAACCTATACGCGGAAGCAGACGTATTTGGATTAGAGTCACCTATTTGGATGGAGGAAGGTGCAGCCGAATTTCTCGCGTTGTATCTCGCTGATCAAAAAGGGTGGGTTTCCTTCGAACAAGAAATGGCTTTCGCACTAGAGCAGACACAAGATCTGAGAGATCTCGTACCCGACCTGACAATTCGAGATCTTGCTGATAGCCGAGACCGAGTAGGGAGTTACTGTGGGCTCTGCTTC
>PBPU01000090.1 GCA_002724825.1 Acidimicrobiaceae bacterium | reverse complement strand
AAACTGCTTGAGATTGCTGAAGCGGTTGGGATTAGTGCCACTCGATTTAACATCGCTAGAATCTCACCAGAGAAGGGCATTACTTTCCGTTGGTCGGATGCTTTGAGTCTGGAAGCCGACAGTGCTCCATTCATCATGTACAGTTATGCTCGGGCTTGTTCGATTCAAAGGAAAGCAGGTGAAGTGGATGACGCATATATTCTCAATCCTGAATCACTGGAAGGTACAGCAGCCGATTTGATTCGCCGCCTGGCTTACATGAATGATGAATTGCAAACTGCAATTGATTCTCGCGCCCCACACATGTTCTGCGCTTGGTTGAGTGCTTTGGCGGTGGATTACAACCGATTCTATCGCGATAATTACGTGATTGATGATGACGGTGTCAATGCTCAGAATCTCTACATTAGCGAATTGGCACGCGAACACTTGCGGCGTGGTTGTGAAGCGGTGGGCATCATCCCCATCGAAGAAATGTGATTGTAATTTACTCGTAAAGGGTAAGTTTTTGGGAATACTGAACAACGGTTCCCCGATGGCACTGGAAGGAATGGGACCAATCATTCCCTACTATTGGGACAAAATCACGCAAATAAATTTCCAGACTGGAGATACCTTGGGATTGACTTACATCATTTGTTTTCTCTCAATTTTGACGCTCATCGTTCTCTGCTTTTTGGCCATTCTAATTCTCAAAGCACGGAGTCACGCACCGGAAAACCGTTTCATGGCCATTCTTCTTTTGGCAGAAGGTTATCGTGTCATGGCCTCTTGGTACAACACGTATCCATTCAGTGCCGACATGTTACCGTTGATGGAATACTATCGAGTAGGCTGGTATTTCTGTTCCCTTTTGTGCTTGTTCATGTATCTCTCAACGGTTTCCTTCTATCCACCCAAGCGTTTGGATTTCATGGCCAGTGATAAGATCCGAAACAACCTTTGGTGGGCCCTTCCCGTATTCACGGCTGTACTAATCGGGGCCCTGGTATCTTCAAGTGGAGGTGTAGTCGAGGCGTTTGGAGGAAACTACCACATTGAATGTAAATCCGTTGACGAAGATGTAATTTTAACTTCGACACCTGGTTCACCGCCTATCGAAGCGGGTTGTGTCGAGACAGAGGAAACCTTCCCGTATTCGTGGTTTGTACCCGGTAGTTCATCGGCGGGCAAATTTTTGCTTCTAGCACCCCCCCTCTCGGCAATTCTTGCTGCGTTCCTAATGCGTAGTGCATGGCATCGATTTGATGAAGAAGATGGGATGGGATCTCAAGCAACTGAAGCTCGTTCACTCTTCATTGGATTCGCTGGGAAAGCGACAATTAAGGGCATCATGGTCATGTCAATTGTATACTTGACAGCACGATTTGGTGACTTCAATTTAGCAGATTTGGCTTCGATTGATGGAGACCTCTTGCCAATCTATCTGTATTGTCTATACGGATTTATGTTCAGTATTTTACTCACTGGGATGTTCGAGGGATTCATGTTCAGTTATGCGATTCTCAAGAATGATATCCTTGGCATCGATGAACAACTTCGGCGCAGTATGTCATGGGGCGTTTTTGGTATCACTGGGGCCGTCGCGATTCTCATTGTTGCTGAGTTATTGGAAGGTATCATTCCATACGGTGGTGTTGCGAGTGCACTGGTCGTTGGTGTTCCTTTGACCGTGATGCGTAAACCGATTTACAATACAATCAACATCATCGTTGTCATCCTAATGCCGGAAGCTTTCACCAAAGAAGAACAGAGTTATATCGAGGCCTATTCAATGGTCATGGATGATGGAATTCTGACAGAAAACGAGCGAAAATTGCTGACTCTCCAAGCCAAAAATCTCGGATTGGATGAGAGTCGGGTAGAATACTTGGAAACATGGTATACAGATTCTCTGAACCAATCTGAAGAAGAGGAATAATCATTCTTCTTCGAGAATTTCTTCGATCACTTCACCCGCTCCAAACATTGAAGCGACGATGGCTGAAATCCATCCCAATCCAATCACTCTTCCATCTCGTCTGACTGTGCTTCGAGTTTTTTCTGTTGGATGGTTTAACGCTCTGAATCCTGCTTACTCAACCATTCTTCCCGGGTGGGCATCTGTGCGCTGGTGCCTGCGGAAGCCGCACTACCTCGCATGGAAACCAACCCCTGGTAGGCCTGTTTGTAATCTTCAGCACGCTTGTTCCAATTGGCTGCGGGCCAACCGCAATCCCATCGGGTTGGATCGTATGCATTTTGCTCAATCCAGGCTCCACATCGTGGGTAGTAGCACCGTGCTTTCTCATCATCACCCTCAACCCAGAAGGTCAACTCATCGCAGACGGGGCAATTGTTCCGGTCAAAGGAAACAAGGGTGAACGACCCTTCCTCTCCAACGAAATCGATTTCCCATGCCGTGATGTTTCCGTGGACGACATCGGTGCTTCCCGCCTTAGCCAGAAAAGCTCGCATGACATCCCAAGCATCTTGTTCAGTGGAAAAGACACCGAGTTGTGTTTTCTCTCCGCCGGGCGTGGCCACGGTCGGGACATACACCTGCTGACGAGGCTCCTCCATGTACCGCGTCTCGTTTGAGGGCGAATGAAGGCATCGCTGTTTTTCGATTAAGAAAGTGCATCTTCGATTCGTTCACGAGTCGCCGCACGAACCACCTGTTTCAGTTGACCTTGAGAAAATATGCCTGCAAAAGGAAGGATGTCTACGGAAGCCGCAAANAGCGGAAACTGAGANTACAAGTCACTNGCATTTTGTTTGTCAATCCATTCCATGGGGGCNCTGAGTGGTTGNTCACTCANNANNGCACGTAGTTCAACACANTGNAGACAATCCTCTGCCCGAATGATGATGATTCCCAACTCGGAANCCACAATCTCCTCCCACGCCATGTCTAATGGCANGGGGAGCATGTTCTTAGCGTGGTCGCCATCCGCGAATCTCATGGTGAACGTTGGCGACAAGGCNCCTGATTTTACATTGAAAGCGCATGACAAGAGCGAGGTCACATTGTCCTCATTTTCGGGTAGCAAAGTGATTTTGTCATTTTATCCGGCTGCATTCACGGGTGTGTGCCAGAGCCAAGTGTGCACCATCAATGATCGTGCAGATGCTCTATCATCGGCAAACTGTCAAGTGCTGGGAATCTCCGTTGATTCTCCTTTTGCAAACAATGCATTCCGCGACGCAAATGGCATTGATTACCCATTACTCTCTGATGTACATCGAGAAGTGATTTCAGCATACGGAATTACCTTCGATAATTTTGCAATCGATGGATATACCGTCGCTCAGCGGTCCGTATTTGTGGTCGAAGAAGATGGCACAGTTGGTTATGCCTGGTATGCAGAGAATCCCGGAATCGAGCCAGACTATGAGGCGCTGTTCGCGCACATCGGCGCTTGATTAGAAGGTCCTTCCTTCAGGCCAAGTCCGTTCAACCACGGCGAGTCCACCATTGTGGGGCATGGGTGCTTGTGGTTTTTCNATTCGGATTTTGACCGATGCAACATTGAGGTGACCGGAAACAGTTTCGATGATTTTGTCGCAAAGTGTTTCCATCATGTGGACCGATT
Organism: Acidimicrobiaceae bacterium; assembly: GCA_002724825.1. GTDB lineage: Bacteria > Actinomycetota > Acidimicrobiia > Acidimicrobiales > UBA8592 > UBA8592. The sequence continues at coordinate 2,305 of PBPU01000090.1, read as the reverse complement.
CTCCACGTACAATGACATCGTGAACGGTCCGTTGCAAGAAGGCATAATCCACACCGGTTTCGATTTCATCATCCTTTGCAGGCTCCTTGAGAAGAACCCAGATGCTGACGACAAACGGTTGTTCTTTTTCTCGTTCGTAATCAAAGACGCCATGTTTNCCNTTNAGCTTGAACCCTTCTACTGCGACGATGGTGCTCATTTTTCCACCTCACTCCTCGCGGTCATGCACCCAAATCAGATGATATCCAAATTCGGTCTTGATAAATCGATCAACTTCCTGTGTAGGTTGTTCAAAGCAAGCGGCACTAAATTCGCGGACCATCTGTCGTTCATCGAACCATCCGAGATCTCCACCTCGTTGCCCACTGGGGCACTTGCTGTGTTTCTTGGCCAATTTCTGGAACGTTTTCAAAGGCTTCCTTGCCTCTTGGATTTCAGAAAGCAATCTCACTGCATCTGATTTCTGTCGAAGTAAGATGTGACTTGCATGCGCGCGTCTTCCCATCGAATCATCCCCAAGACAGCCAGGCTGCGTATGACCCGTAAATGATTCCACTGACGGCTAGAGAATCCTCATTGAATCGATCCATGGTATCTTTGTACGTGTGATATTCCCATGAACCTGACCCGTAGCAGACCACAGCACGACCCGGATCATCTCCTTCTTGTTGTTGGAGGTCATACACAAATGGGGCATGGTCTGAATTGTATGGCATCGCATTGCTGGAACCTTGTTCTCCATCGAGTGTGTCGGTATGGATGACATATTTGTTGGCCAAACCCATTGGATTTTCTTCTTCAAATCGGTCGACGATTTGACTGATGTACTTCATGTCGCGGGCATCGTTTCCAAACATCCAAAGCCCATTTCCTCGGTTCTCCAAATCAATGTCAACGTGATTCATATCGAGGTTGATGTAAAGTCTGAGATTCTCTTGCAACTGACCCATGTACGCAGCAACAAAAGCCTTTGATCCATGCAATCCTTCCTCTTCTCCACCCCAAGTGCAGAACTTCAGAGTGTAATGAGGTTCACCTTTCGATTCAGCCATGTTGGCGAATTGACGTGCCAATTCCAACACAGTGGCGGTGCCGGCGGTATCATCAACAGCACCAGCTGCATTGTACACAGTGTCATGATGGGCACCAAAAATGATCAGCTCGTCCGTTTTCCCAGGAAGAATTCCACAAGGGGCCTTGACATCTCGTTCCCCTTGATTGTCAACTTGGATGTTCATGGCGATACGTCCATCACCATTGACCACTTGTTCACGAATCAGTTGGCCGACCTCATTGTCTACCATGATGAATGGGATTCCCGGTGGTAGACTCTCAAATTGACTGGTGTCAACCGATTTGAAGTAAGGGACACAACGGCCAGATTCATTCGGGAGTTTGCAATTGTTCGGAGGATTTTCACCACCGGTTGAGTCCCAAGTGACAATAATCAATCCATACAAGTCGTTCTGTTGTGCTTTGAGGAACAGCTGAGTATTGCTGGAAACGCCGCCTTGTCCAAAGACGAGACCAATGCTTGCAGACGCATTTTCCCAAGCACCCTCATCACTGGCATTGCCCAAATCGACGACAGGAATGTTGTCTTGGAACTGATAATCTGCAGATCCAGAATATCCCTGTAAGACAAACTCTTCGCGATGAATCACATCGATTTCTTGTCGGTTCGCATCGGCTAAACTACAGGGGGCAATTCCGCTAAACAGTGGAATCGAACCCGGGAGGCAGATTCGCAATTGCGGTTCATCTTGGATTTCGAACATCGGAACCGCGTATGAGTTGTCTTCTGCAGCCAATCCAAAGGAGGTGAAGTTGTCCAAGTTGGATTGAGCCGTCGCATGCTCTTCAGCGGTACCGCTCATTCTTCCTTCCCAAACCGGGTGTCCCAATTCCAGCAAGCCTTCGGTGAACGCCCGTGCTTGTGCAGGATCAAAATCTATCAAATCTCCATCGAATTCATCGTCAGAGAAAAACCCCAAAATCGCATCACCAAACAGCAGCCCTGTGATGCTTCCTGCAAGCACCAACATGACCACAGTCGCAACCACGGGTACGGAAGCCCATGTGGGCAACGCATCTTCAACACGTGACACAAACGAGACATTGACTTCGGATTCTTCCAAAGCAGCAATGCGTTCTTTTTTGGTTCGAGGGACCTCCATCCCCCGTTGTTTCAGCAATTCCCCTAGTTCTGCATGAGTCTGGTCTTCATATCCCATCGCGACCACTCCTTACAGTTCGTCATGCAAGGCCGCCATTCTTCAAGGCACGGGTCTATTGGACCTCTTCA
>PBPU01000012.1 GCA_002724825.1 Acidimicrobiaceae bacterium | reverse complement strand
TACTTCTTCAGTCTCAGGAACTTCTTCGATCTCAGGAACTTCTTCAGTCTCAGGAACTTCTTCAGTCTCAGGAACTTCTTCCGTCTCAGGAACTTCTTCCGTCTCAGGAACTTCTTCAGTCTCAGGAACTTCTTCGTTGTCACCTTCTGGAATATCTAGTGGTGATTTTTCCTGTATGCAGTTGATTCCATCGTTACGGTTCGTTATCTGTGTTTTTGTGAAAACGTTTACTGTTCGTATGGTTTTATTTTCATAATCAGCGTTTTTCCAGTCGATCCATATCATTCCATCTCCGTTGTTATTTGAGGCATACACTTCATTTTGGAAGTTGTATGCCGCTCCATAATCTCCTGCTGGAATTAAACCTTGATCTACGGGGCCTGTGAATTGGGTTTCTACTCCGGTTATTAGGTTTTTGATTTGAATGACTCCCGTGTCAGAAATGCCGATCATTAACTTCTGTCCTTCTTCTTCGACTATGACAATGTCGTGTGCGCTCTTGTCGCCGCGAGGCTTCGAAAAAGAGAATCCGTTAGCTCTATAGAAAGGAGTGCTATCTGCTGCTGTGAAATCCTCCATTGTTGAATATCCGACGAGAGAAGCAGCATTAGGGATGATAACCCCGCCAGTACCTGATTCATCAGGTCCGTACCATGTGCCGCTAAGGTCGAATGCGCCTGCTGCTACCCATGGACCGATCTTGGCGAGAATTTCAAAATCTCCGTCCATATCGAAGCGGACAAAGTATCTATTTGACTGCTGATTATGTTGTCCCTTGATAGTTCCATAGACTTTGGAGTCAACCGGGTTAATTGCAGCGCCATTGAAATCCCTGAAGCTGTACCCCATTGAATTGTCGTTTGCGTGTTGCTTGATGCTCCACCCAATGTCATCGTAATTTCCGGTATCAAGATTGAATCGTTTTACATTCGCTGTCCCGTTGTGGCCTGAAGAAGAAAGAAGATGTAGCACTCCCTGATCTCCGCATACGAGAGGATCAACAGGATTGATAATTTCCTCTTCTGTGGATTCCGTGTCTTGTGCTAGTGCGGTTGTTGCCCCTATAAGTAAGGTTGCTCCAGCAATGATTAGTGCGATAAGTGATTTGGTTAAGTAAGTCATAAGGTAAGTAAATGCCTTTTTGCTATTTCCCTCATGGGCTTCAGATACTTACTTTTTGAGACCTACGTCCTACTTGAAAACCTTATGTTTTCTGGCTTTTTCTTTATTTCTGAGAATGAGCGTGGTTAGAAACTATGCTTAGGAGATGGCCCCTCCCGTTGATAATGAATTGTTTTCATTTGCTTGCCATATTGCCGATCAAGCAGCTCAGTTAACGTTGGAATGGTTTCAACGGTCTGATTTAAGGACAGATATAAAGTCAGATGGAACTGAAGTTACAGACGCTGACCGTGCTGCAGAGAATTATCTACGTTCTGAAATAGCCCAAGCCTTCCCGAATGACACAATAATCGGCGAAGAAGCTGAAAATTATGTTGGAGATAGTAGCCGTAGGTGGATCATTGATCCTATTGATGGGACGGCTTCATTCGTTCGAGGTGTTCCCCTATACAGTTCTCTTCTAGCTATGTTCGATGAGCATGGACCGGCAATAGGAACTATCCACCTTCCAGCACTTGACGAATCCTTGGTAGCTGGCAGAGGTTTAGGAGCGTATTCAGGGGAAAGGAAAGCTGCGGTCTCTTCAATAGAGTCCATAAGTGAAAGCTGTATCTCGTCAAGTAGTTTTGAACAGCCTTGGTGGCCTAAAGAAGCTCTGCTAAATATCACGTCAAGCGGAGCAAAAATACGGACGTGGGGTGATGGCTATGGGTATTTTCTTGTAGGAACCGGACGAATAGAAGCAATGATCGATCCATCTCTCCATATTTATGACGTAGCTGCGATGCTGACCATTATTCCCGAATGTGGAGGATCTATTAGCACTTGGAGTGGGGAAACTGAATTGGAAGATAAAAGAGGTTGGGTTGGAACCAATGGGCTTATCCATCAAGATGTTTTATCAAAATTAATTTAAATTTTATGAAGATGGGATCCCATCAAATGTGAAAATGCGTACACCCTTTTGGCGAATGATTTCTATAAATTCTTCCGGTGGAACAATTGAAGCTATCCCCCCAGCACCATACAAATTCGATTCCTTCACATATGACAAAGCCGTCTCTCCAATAATTGCTGAAAGAGTCGATGGTGGGGACGCTACTCCAAGTACCTTAGTTTCTCTTCGTTTATTGAGTTGGCCACGCACCTCAACACGAACAGCCCCTATACCTCCATCATTATGTGGGGGGGTAAGCATTGGTAGCCACGAAGTAAATCTGTCTTGACGAGTAGCTGATAGCCGAGCAGTAATTCGTGAGACATCGGGGAAAAGTGGTTGAAGCAGAGCGGCATCAGGAAGAGCTGCCCGATAACAATCTGCTCCCCCGACTGGTTCGGGAAACCATACAAGTTCGCGTCCTGAACCTCCAGGCCGACGGACCCATTGCCCATCTCTCCAATCTAAGGATGGTCTTTTCATTGCTCGATGATGCTGTCGAGCACACGCAGGCCCACCTGTTCCATCTTTTGCTATATGAATTTCATCAACAATATCAAAGTTATTACTAAGGAAGCTCGCTAAAACACAAGTCAGGCCAGGTGAGAATCCTGCACCAGCAATGACTGTGCACTGATTTTCTCTTGCGATTTCACCCATACTTAACATCCCGGTTACATCACTAATTCGATCAGATACTGAGATAATGGAGATTCCTTGCCGTAAGGCTCTATGGGCATATTCCAAGTGTTGACCGGAAGGAGTGCAGAGAAAGAGAATTTCTATGTCTCCTTGGTCCATTTTTGGCGAGGAAGCTATTTGAATTTTCTGGGAATTCTTACGGGAGTGTTTCCCTAATTTGGAATAGTCTGAGTCATAAATGACAACTTTATTTATGTCATTTCGGTATTGGAGCCGTTGAAGCAGCTGAGAACCAACGGCTCCTAAGCCTGAAATTCCAACATTTGTCATTTTTTCCTAATTGTTACTCGGTTTCGAGGTCGCTCCATCCGCCTGATTCGGAAGGGGCTTTACCTGATCCAAAGAACCGCAGTATTGCTGCAATAACTGCGCCCCCCAGAAGAGCAACTAGAACTCGCCGTAAAAGCCTCATTAGAATTTAACCCTTTTCTCTATTGGTCTATATTCCAATCTAGCGAAAAAAGAACTGTTTGTGAATAAAAATGTGGGCCTAGTTGGAGTTGAACCAACGACCTCACCCTTATCAGGGGTGCGCTCTAACCAACTGAGCTATAGGCCCATTTGCATTTTTTCTTTGCAGCACTTTACGATATCGCACTAGATCGGAAACACGGTAATAGCAATGAAGGAAAGTCAACTATTGGACGGAACGTCTTCGTCTACGTCGTGGAGGTGTTGGTCTCACTGTTTCTTCTTCTACCATCGTTATACGGATTCCTCCGGTTAAATCGCTAATGAGATTAAATAACAAAACCATGAGGACGTTCAATGTTGATCCCGCTATTGCCAATACAAGACCACCAAGCGCATATCCCCGAAAAATTTGTCTCCCATCAAATGTAAATGTATCTAGAGCAAACAACTCTGTAATTAGTGTTTCTAGTTTTCCAACTGTTCCTGAAGATTCAGCGACACCCCAGATCATAAAGCCAGCGATTAAAAATACGGCCCAAAGACAGGCATAGAAAAGAATTGATACTTTAAGAACCGACCATACTTCAATGTGTCTTATTATCCGGCGTACGCGGCGAGCTTGTAGGCGCACTCTCCTTCGGCGTTCAAAAATTGACGGACGGCGAGGACGACGGGGACGAGGTTCTGGTGGTTCTAGATTGTCAAAAAAGGTATTTTTTTCTAATTGTTCTTCTTCATCTGGGTATATAGATAGATCTTCATCAAAAAGGCCCATATCTTCACCCGTGTCATTATTAGAATGTTCAGCAAGTAGATCAGGTAGCTGGGTATCGGACTCTTGGTCCTGATGGTCTTTTTCGGTTTCTTCCATTAGTAAGAGTCTAGAGAACAGCCGATAGGAAGGGATGTCATCTTAATATGGTTTAGGTTTTTGGTTGTACTTCTTCATCTTCTACTTGTAGGACAGGGGCAATCGCTGCAACATATTCATCTTCTTCTACAGACATAATTTTTACGCCAGTTGCATATGGTCCTTGAATAGAAATGGTATTGACTTGCATACGAATAATGACCCCGTTAGAAGCAATCATAAATACTTCGTCTTCTTCGCCAACAGCTCTACTTCCAACAACCTTTCCCCTTTCTTCAGAAATTTTAATTGCCGTGACTCCTTGTCCATTTCTATGCTTAGGGGTGAAATTATCCATTTCTGTCCGTTTTCCATACCCTTTGTCTGTCACTATTAACAAAGTTGCCGCCTCTCTCGCTATAGAAACAGCAACAACGGCGTCTCCTTCTTTAAGTTTCATTCCGCGTACCCCGGCAGCAGAACGGCCCATGGCTCGAACTTCTTCTTCATGGAATCTCATTAATTTCCCATTCGAACTCATCAAACAAACATCGTCGTTGCCGTTAGTAGGAATAACACGAACAAGCTCATCGCCTTCTTTTAGGTTGATCGCTTTAAGTCCACTTGGACGAGACTTGTTATATTCCGTAAATTTTGTTTTTTTCACATGGCCGGATTTTGTCGCGAAGACTAAAAACCGGTTTGTTTCGTAGTCTCTAGTGTCAATAACAGCAGCTACTTTTTCTTCCGGATCTAACTGCAACAAATTCACTATTGCTGTTCCCCGTGCTGTTCGAGACATTGTTGGAATTTGATGAGCTTTGAGACGGTAAACTTTTCCAGAATTGGTAAAGAAAAGTAAGTATGCGTGGGCAGAGGTATGCAAAATTGTCGTAACTATATCTTCATCCTTGAGAGATGCACCTGCTACTCCCCTACCTCCCCTTCCCTGTCGTTTAAATTCATCGGTGGATACTGTTTTGACATATCCTCCAGATGAAAGAGTCACTACAAGATCCTCATCATCAATAAGATCTTCAATAACAAATTCACCTGGATCTAGAGCTAACTCAGTTCTCCGATCATCAGCGAATTCTTCACGGATGCTAGATAGCTCTTCAATTACTAAATCTCGGACTTCTCGTTCATCCGATAGTATCTTTTCCAGTTCTGTGATTAGTTCTGTTAAAGCAGAAACTTTTTCTTCAACCTGTTCTCTACCAAGGCGAGTTAATCTCCCTAATTGCATATCAAGAATGTGGTTGGTTTGAATTTCACTAAATTCAAATGGTTCGTCCATTAGAAGACTACGAGCAGCAGCTCTATCTTCACTTGACCGTATCGCTGCTATGACTTCATCAATAAGCCCTATTGCTTTTAACAATCCTTCATTAATATGGAGTTCATGCTGTGCTCTGTCGAGACGATATTGTGTTCTACGAGTAACAATGTTTATCTGATGATTGACCCAACACTCTAAGGTATCCCTGAGCGTCATTGTTCGAGGAACACCATCGTCTAATGCAACCATATTGATTGAAAATGAAGTTTGAAGAGGAGTTCCCCTGTAAAGCTGATTCAAAATAACTAAAGCGGGTGCATCTTTTTTCAGTTCGAAAACAAGTCGGGTTTTTCCTTTCGCTGATTCATTCCGTATAGTGCGAATTCCTTCTATTTCTTTTTTATCTACAAGGTCAGCAGTCTTTTCTTCAATTGCTTCCACACTTGTCTGATACGGAATTTCTGTGACAACTATTGTTGTTATCTTTTCACCTTCAATTATTTCCGCTTTTGCCCGGACTTTTACTGAGCCTCTCCCTGTTGTGTAGGCCTGGATGATTCCTTCTTTACCTAGTATTTGTCCGCCTGTAGGAAAGTCGGGTCCTTGAACAAATTGCATTAAATCTTCCGTTGTAGCCTCTGGATTATTAATCAAATGAACTGCTGCATCAGAGACCTCACCAAGATTATGTGGGGGAATATTTGTAGCCATTCCAACAGCGATTCCTTGTCCCCCATTAACTAAAAGATTGGGAAATCGTGCTGGAAGCACAGTCGGTTCTTGTGAAGAGCCATCAAAATTATCTGAAAAATCAACTGTTTCCTCGTCAATTCCTTCCAACATATTCATAGCTAATTGAGAAAGACGACTCTCGGTGTATCTGGGGGCCGCCGGAGGATCATATGGAGATCCAAAGTTTCCGTGAGGGTCAATCAATGGGTGTCGAAGTGAGAACGATTGTCCAAGACGGACAAGTGCTTCATAAATAGCACTGTCACCGTGCGGGTGATAATGCCCCATTACCTCGCCGACAACAGTAGCGCATTTTACATGAGATCTATCTGGACGAACGTTCGTATCATACATAGCCCATAAGATTCGCCGGTGTACTGGTTTAAGCCCGTCCCTTGCATCAGGAAGGGCGCGGGAGACAATAACGGACATCGCATAATCAAGAAACGATTGTTCCATCTCCTGTTGAATTTCAATTGCTTCTATGCCGGAACTTCCATCATCAGAAACTGACTCTGTTGTATCACTCATTATGTATCACTTTTATATTTTCTTTAAATATCTAAGAATCGAACATCTTTTGCATTTGTTTGAATAAAGGTTTTTCGACTTTCTACATCTTCACCCATTAACTTCGAGACAACATCATCAGCTAATGAAGCTTGCTCAACCGTTACTTGAAGAAGGGTTCTAGTAGCGGGGTTCATTGTTGTATCCCAAAGTTCATCAGCATCCATTTCTCCCAAACCTTTTAGTCGGCCAAAATCTGCTTTATGTTTTGGATTCTCTTCGAGAAATTTTTCTTTCGCGTAATCATCTTTTAAATAAACTTTCGCTTTGTTTACTTCAGTTGAATACAACGGCGGCTGTGCAATGTATACACACCCTTCAAAGAAAAGTTCTTTCATTTGCCTATATAAGAAGGTTAATAAAAGTGTACGAATGTGGCTTCCATCTACGTCAGCATCGGCAAGCAGAATAATTTTGTGGTACCTAATTTTTTCAATATCAAAATCTTCTCCGAATCCACCGCCGATAGCAGCTATGAGCGCCTGAACTTCAGTATTGTTGAGCATTTTATCGATACGCGATCGTTCAACATTAAGGATTTTTCCTCTTATAGGAAGAATTGCCATAGTCTTAGGGTCACGGGCGTCTTTTGCTGATCCTCCCGCTGAATTCCCCTCAACAATATAAATCTCTGATTCTCTGGGTTCCTGACTGGAACAATCCGTTAGTTTTCCAGGTAATCCTGCCCCATCTAACGCTGATTTTCTCCTAGTTGCATCTCTAGCTGTACGTGCTGCGATTCGAGCTCGTGCAGCTTGAACTGCTTTCTGCGATATTCGTTTAGCTTCAGCTGGATGTTCCTCAAGCCAGTCTTTTATATGCTGTCCGGTAGCTTTTTCAACCAGTGAACGGATAGAAACATTTCCTAATTTACTTTTAGTTTGTCCCTCAAATTGTGGTTCACGTAACCGGACAGAAATAATTGCAGTTAAGCCTTCACGAATATCTTCACCTTGAAGGCTGTCATCTTTTTCACGCAAATGATTTTTATCACGGGCATATTGATTNATTGCCCTAGTTAATGCAGTACGAAATCCTTGTTCATGCATACCACCTTCACTTGTTGCTATTCCATTGGCAAAACTATGAATTCCATCTGTATTAAATCCTGTATTCCACTGGAACGCAATTTCTACTTCTTGTTCTTCGTCTTCTTCTTCAAAGTAACCGACATCTTGAAAAAGCGCTTCTTTTGAGGCATTGACATGTTGGACAAAGTCCATAATTCCACCGTCGTAACAAAATGTTTTCTCTTTTAATCCAGAATTTTTTCGAGANTCTATATATTTAATTTCCAATCCTTTATTGAGAAACGCCATCATTTGGAAACGTTCAACAAGAGTTGCNGATCTAAATTCTATTCCTTCTTTAAATATTTCTTTATCNGGCCAAAATCGGACAGTAGTTCCAGTTCTATTATTTGGAGAATCTCCTGTAATAGAAAGTTTTTGGTCTGGTTGGCCACCATCTTTGAATGACATAAAGTGGCGTTTACTGTCTCTATCAATCTCAACTTCAACTCGAGAACTCAAAGCATTTACAACTGAAACACCCACACCGTGTAGGCCACCAGAAACTTTATATCCTTCACCACCAAATTTGCCGCCTGCATGAAGAACTGTAAGAACAACTTCAGCAGCGGTTAAATCTTCATATTGGTGGTGTTTTCCAACTGGTATGCCTCGTCCATCGTCTCGTACTTCGCAACCTCCGTCTGGAAGTATTTCAATTTCTATTTGCTTACAATGACCTGCCATGGCTTCATCAACTGCATTATCAACAACTTCATATACCAAATGATGTAGTCCTGTNGGTCCAGTTGAACCTATGTACATTCCCGGCCTTTTCCGTACGGCTTCAAGACCTTCAAGAACTTGAATATCTTGAGCACTATAAGAATCAGTTGCTTGAGACATTCCTCTTTTTCTCCGCTATTTGTTAGATCTTTTGAAACATGCTGTTTTCCTCAGAAAAATCATGAATTTTTATGAAAAAGACGTGGTCAGAGGGGTTATTCACAGCGTGTATATTCTACCATTATCTAGTGTTTTTTTAAGGCTTTAACGAAGAAACCCTTAGTGTTCCTGAGAACGAAGAGAAACTTTAATTTGAGTAATAATCTCCTCGTGAAAAAGGGATTTTACACCTTTCAGAATTTTGTCAGATTGCCATTGAATTTCTTGGATTAAACCCGGATCAGTAACTGCAATAGTAAGACATTTTTCATGAACAGCTACTGGTGTACAAAAAGGAAGTAAAGATTCATCAATAATCGTGGGCCAATGAGCAAGAATTGTCTCGATAGTTGAAAGTGAAGCTCCGGAAATACCTTTCATTAAAGTATCTAATACGCTTCTTAACCTTGCTGGTTCCTTAGAAAATTCTTGATTACGAAAAGGCATACTCTCATAGTATGCAATGATCAAATCAGTAAAAAATAATTAATCTAAGATTTTTCCTTNATGAATATTTATTTCCATTGCAGTAATTACATGATCCGGTTTTATAGCAGTTGAAATAAATGTTTGATCAGCAACAAGTAACTCCAAAAGGCCCTTTGATCTCGTCCCATCTAATTCGGAAAAGACATCATCTAAAAGGAGAAGTGGTTTAGTTTGATGAACATTTTCCAGTAATAAATGCCCTGCAATACGCAAAGATAAAGCAATGGTTCGTTGCTCACCCTGAGATGCGTGGGTTCTAGCAGGTAACCCAGAAAGAAAGACGTATATTTCATCCCTATGTGGACCAACAAGTGTGGTTCCCCTTCTTAATTCATCCTCTCTTACCTCTTCAAATGCCTGTAAAAGTCCTTTTTCTAACCAAGGGGGATCATAGTTAAGATCCAAGGACACCTTTCCTCCTACAAGTTCTAAATAAGCACCCTCAGCATAGGTTTTTATAGTTTCTAAAAGAGATTTCCGTTCCTCTCCCCATTTCTTNCTTAACGCATCAAGCTTTTCATCCCACACTTGAAGCGTTACTGCAATATCGTCGGTTAGTCGTCCTCTCGCTTGCTTTAATAAGGCGTTTCTTTGTTTTAAAACCTGCTCAATATCAGCTCGNACTTGNACATTTTTTGGATGTATTTGTACTAAAAGATCATCAANATAGTTTCTTCGTATCGAAGGCCCTGACTTCACTAAATTCAGATCATCTGGCCCGAAAATAGTTATAGGTATCAATCCATTTAAATTTCTTAAGGGAGTTATTTTCTGCTTATTAACGAAGACTTTATTTTGACGTACTTTAGAGATTTCTGCTTCAACTAATAATTCTCTATTTAAATGTTGAATCTCTGAGCGAATGATTGAAGTTTCGCAATCATGCTTAATTAAAGCTTCAGTTGGCACCGACCTAAATGATTGTGCCATTCCTAAAAATCCTACAGCTTCTATAAAGTTAGATTTTCCTTGTCCGTTGTCACCAAGAAGAAGAACTTTTCCTTTTGGAAGAGATATATCTATCTCGTCGTAATTTCGAAAATTCTGAAGCCAAAGATGCTTAATATAAACCATCAGGCTTTACAGTTTCCTATGAAATACGNACAGGCATTAGTAAATACAAGAACTCTGGATGATCTGAAGCTTTCAAGACAGCTGGTTTCTGATTATCAGTTGTTTCTAACGTAACCTCATCACCTGGTGCAATTTCTAAACCCTTTAGGAGATATTCAGCATTAAATGCAATAACTAGTTCATCACCAGANTATGAGGCATCAACTANTTCATGAGCTTCGCCAATATCTTGTGTCTTTGCTATTAGTTCTAAACCACTAGTAGACATTTCAAGGCGTACAGGCGTAGCTTCTTGAGCTAATAGACGAACCCTTCGAACNGCATCAAAAAGTTCTCCCCTATTNGCAGTAAGCTTGTTTGGATTACTATCTGGAACAAGTCTTTGATAGTCAGGAAATTCTCCATCAATTAAACGGGTTGTCATCCGNACATTTTTTACAACAAAAGAAGCTTCTCTATCAGATAAATGTAAAGAAACTTCGTCATTGGGTTCAATAAGTCTCGCTAATTCAGTAAGAGCTCTAGAAGGAACAAGAATTGGTGGCTGTCCTTCTAAAAGAGATGCATCAGGCATGTCACGGACTGCTAAACGATAGGAATCTGTTGCTACAAGGCGGAAACCNTTTTTCTCTGCCACCATATAAACACCAGTGAGAATTGGTCGTGAATCGTCAGAAGACGCAGCTGGTGTAACTTGCTCAAGCGCCCGCACTAAACTTTCACCATCAACAGTAACTGGNGATGTTGTTGGCTCTTCAAAATTTGGGTATTCATCTTTAGGTATTGTGCGTAATGAAAATTCACTTCTTCCCGCTACTACATGAAGATTTGTATCCTCTGCAGTTATATCAACAGCGCCAGGTTCTACTGCACGAACAACATCTGCAAGTAATTTAGCAGGAACAACGGTGACACCATTTTTTTCTCCCCCTACCTCTAGTGAAACTGTAATAGTAAGATCTAAATCGCTGCCAGTAATTACTAACTCATTACTAGAAAGATCTAACCGAAGACCGTGTAATACAGGTAAAGTTCCTCTATTTGTTACAGCCTTACTAGCAATATTTAATGCATCTACTAGTAGATCGCGCTCACATCGAAATTTCACTTGGGGAGAACTCCTTTAATTGACTCTTTATTTTATATTGGTAGTAACAGTAGTAGATATGTGGGTATGTGGGTAAGACCTTATTTTCCCTGTTCAAACACTATTCTAGTCTGTGTACCAAGCTGTTGATTAGTTATGTAATCCACACCCTTTAAAAATTCCCTACTTTTCCCTTTCTGTGTTTCTTTGATACTTATAAACAGAAAAATCCATCTTTCCACAACGGTGTGGGAAAGTTGTTACTTACCAGTTTTTATCGTATGGATTAGTTCAGTTACCTGGTCATAGATTGTTTGTTTAGCTGACATTAATTCACTTATTTTATCTACAGCATGAATAACAGTTGTATGGTCTCTACCGCCGAATTCTCGTGCAATTGCTGGATAGCTTAACTCAGTTAATTCTCGAAAAACATACATGGCTATTTGTCTTGCAGTAACAAGAGGACGATGGCGGCGCTGGCCAATAATGTCCTCTTTTGATAAACCAAACATTTCAGCTGTGGTGTCTAAAATAACAGTTGGGGTTATTGGACGAGGCTTCTTTAATGCTATGAGTTCGTGTAAAACTTCCTTAGCTAAATCAACAGTAAGAGGAAGACCACTTAAATTCGCAAATGCAGATACTCGGATAAGAGCTCCCTCTAATTCACGAATATTTTCTGTTGCATGTGTAGCTATAAATTCTAAAACTTCATCAGGAACTGGAAATGTTTCAAATTCAGCTTTTTTCCTTAGGATTGCAAGCCTAGTTTCAAGATCTGGAGGTTGAATATCAGTTAATAGGCCCATTTTAAACCTGCTTCGTAATCGATCTTCAAGTGTAGAGATAGCATCTGGTGGCCTATCTGAAGATAAAACTATTTGCTTATTTGCTTGATGAAGGCTGTTAAATGTATGGAAAAATTCTTCTTGTAGTCCTTCTTTACCTTCAAGAAATTGGATGTCATCCATTAGTAGGACATCTATTTCACGGTAACGACTTTTAAATTCAGCCCGGTTATTTGTACGTATTGCTTCTATAAATTCATTTAAAAATGTTTCAGTTGAAACATATCTAGTTGAATGTGACGGGTAATTTTCGTGAATGTAATTCTCTATAGCTTGTAATAAATGGGTTTTTCCAAGACCTGCTTCTCCATGTATAAAGAGAGGGTTATAAGATTGAGCTGGCCTTTCAGCAACAGATAACGCTGCTGCATGAGCAAATCTGTTACTTGTTCCTGTTACGAAAGAATCAAATGTGTATTTTTCATTTGTAACGTGGTCAATTCTTATTTCGTTATGTGTTTCCGCTGGTAAATAACTACTTTCTTCATTTTCTTCAGGAATAAGTGGGATATCGTCAACAATTGAAAGATCTAAAGCATCACTATTTTTCGTATCGACCTCAACAATAAGATTTACATGTGTAGGAGATGCTTCATAAAGAGCTTCAGCTACAAGAGGTTTAAATGGTCCTTCTACTCGATCTTTAACCCATTGGCTAGGAACAGTAAGAACAAGTTCATCATTCGTAACCGAAAGGGGCCTGGCCTCTTTGAAAGTTGAATTCCAAACACCATCTGAAACTTGATCACGAATAGATTGGGCGCAAGCATCCCACAATTGATTTACATTTGACATTTCATTTCCTAAAATTTTCTCGATCTATAAGTGTGTTGTGCAAACTAGCATTACTATCCACATACCGCTAGTGGAAGTTAAGTGGATTTGTTTTCCCTGTTCAGAGAAGGTTTTTTAAAGTTATCCACAGGATGTGGAAAGAAAATAAAATAAAACACTACTCACCTGTGGATAACTTTATATAGCTGGAAATACAAGTGTCAGAATTAGAGGTTGTTATGTCTCTTTATGTTCCTCTACTGTAGAAGAGAACATAATAGGTTGAAGTGCTGCCTGCAGGTAAAAAGTCAACACAGAGTTGGGCTTGTGAATCAGGGTGTATGAAATCTATATAGTTGTTTAAAGCACATGAATGTGATCCAAAAATATTTAAAGGTGTTAGGTCACGAGATAAAGGATTTTTAGTGAAAAGAACTTACCAACCCAATGTTCGTAAAAGAGCAAAAAAGCATGGGTTTCGTCAACGAATGTCAACTAGGGGAGGCCGCGCGATAATTAATTCGCGGCGGCGGCGTGGAAGGCAAAAACTGTCGGCGTAATTGGTCGTGTAAGTGGACGAGAACGTCATAGCGCTCTACTTAAGTATGGGAAACGGGCGCATCATGGCCCGATTAGTGTTGTATTTCTATCTGATGGTAGTGATATCCCAAGTTTGGCTTTTTCCATAACCCGAAAAGTCGGCTCAGCAGTTATTAGAAATAAAATACGTCGCCAATTGCGAGAAGAATTTCGAAGACTTTATTTATTAGATCCGGAAAGCATTCAACCAGGGAGTTATTTAATCAGAATAAAACCTGAACCTTGGAAAACTAAAAATCCACAAAAAATATTAGAAGAAGCCTTAAAAAAATTATAAAAATCGTAATGAATACAATGAAACAATCATCAAATATCGGGAAAGCAACAGCAAAATTCTTAATACGCGGGTATCAACAGATTTTCTCTTTTAGAGAGCCAACTTGCCGTTATTTCCCATCTTGTTCTGAATATACAAGTGAAGCTGTTGATCATTATGGAGTGATAAAAGGAAGTTGGATTTCTATAAAACGACTCTTCCGCTGTCATCCTTGGGGAAATTCCGGATATGACCCTGTTCCAGGAAGGCCTGAAAATGTCTAGAATGTTTAGTTTTTTAGCAAATATCTTGACCCAAATTTATAATTTTTGGCCGAGCTATGGTGGATCAATAATTATTTTCACCTTGATTTTTATGGTGATTATGACGCCCGTAACGCTCCGGCAAACAAAATCTATGTTGGCAATGCAGAGACTTGCTCCTGAAACAAAAAAACTTAGACAAAAGTATGGAAACGATAGGGATCGAATGAACCGTGAGATGATGGCGTTGTACCAAGCAAACAACGTTAATCCGTTGGGGGGATGTCTCCCAATTTTGTTCCAATCCCCAGTATTTTTAGGGTTATTTTATGTGGTTCGCGGTTTAACTCGAAGAGTTGGAGACTTAGGTCTAGCGATTGGAGATTCTGTAACACGAGGCACAGGAGAAGTTACCGTTTTTGCAGATAGGACATATAATCCCGAATGGGTAGATAAGAGTTCAGATCTTTACCAAGATCTTACAAATACATCAGAAATGAAATCGTTCGCCCTTGATCTTTCACAAAGCCCATCTGCTGCGCTTGGAGAGGGGTTTCTAACAGGAATCCCCTATTTACTGTTAGTAATTCTTGTTGGAGTTTCTTCTTGGTTGCAACAAAAACAAATCCAAGGACGCTCTTTAAATACTATGAGTCCTCAACAAGCCATGATTATGAAAATAATTCCGTTTATGCTTCCTATCTTTTCATTTGCATTCCCAACAGCTCTTATTTTNTACTTTCTTACTTCAAATATTTTTAGAGTTGGGCAGCAAATGTTTATCACTAAACGATTTTATGGGGATAACAAAGCAGAAAAAGAGGTNGTTGTCCCAACAGCAAAAGATATAGCAGAACGAGAAAAAGAAAATATAAGGAATACAAAAGGACAAAAAGGGGCCGGTAATCACGGGCGCCGTCCAGTTGCTAATCCACCAAAGAAACGCAAAAAAAAGCTACCACCAGCAGAAACACCTAAAAAAGGTAAGGTGGCAGAGCGTAAAGAACCATCAGCAAGGCCACACTCTAAGCGAGTAACGCCAAAGAAAGAAACCGACCAAGACGCGCCAGGTTCACGACGTCGTAAAAACAAAAGAAAAGAAAAATAGATATGGAATGGGTAGAAGTTCGCGGTGANGATGTTGCCGCAGCAGAAGAATTAGCGCTGGATCAGCTTGGAGTAGCTCGAGAAGATGCAGAATTTGAAGTAGTTACAGCTCCAGAGAATAAATGGCTCGGACTAAAAAAGACTGAAGCTCGTGTTCGTGCACGTGTAAAGCCTGTAGGTCCAANATCAAAAGAAAATAACAAAAGAGGAAACAACCGGAAAAAANCACAAAATCGAAGAAANCAACANCAAAATAAGCAAAATAATTCATCAAAAACCCCTAAAAACCAAGNAAAAAATACNGAAAATCGTAAAANNAATAATGGNAAAGATACAAANCAAAANAAAGNAAAGGCGGCGAAAATGGAAGAAAGAGAGCTTATGCCACTAGNAGAACAGGAGCAGGCTGTTATTGAATTTTTGGATGGAATTATTAAAGGATTTGACGTAGAGGCATCTTCAAGCACGCATTTAGAAGAGGAAAGGATAATCGGNTCGATTAATGGTGATGATGTCGGACTACTGATCGGCCCTAGAGCAGGAACTCTTCTAGCCATTCAAGATCTTGCTCGAACTACTGTTCAACGACATGCAGCTGGTAGGAGAACAAATAGACTTTCTGTAGATGTAGGAGGTTACCGAGAACGGAGAAAGGCCTCGTTNATTGAATTTACTCATCGTCAAATTGAAACGGTTAATAACTCTGGAGAGAAACTAGTGCTAGAACCTATGGGTTCAGCTGATAGAAAAATTATTCATGATGCAGTTGCCGACAATGATTCTGTAACTAGCAGCAGTGAAGGAGATGAACCACGACGGTATGTCATAATTCATCCTGCNATTTCAGAGTGAAAACACTATTAGAAATACTAGAAGAAGCACGAAAATATAAGTTTTTAGGACCTCTCCCGATCGAAAGCCATATAAGAAATGGTGAAGGGTTTCTAGAGGTCTTAACAAGACTTTCTTTAAATATTAACGCACCACATTTGTTGGTCGATATTGGGTCAGGTGGAGGCATTCCTGCTCTTGTGATAGCTGAAAGATACCCTCACTGGAACTTTCTNTTGGTTGAACGAAAAGCAAAGAGGGCAAACTTTCTTTCGTGGGCTGTTGAAAATACAATATTTGGGGAAAATATTGAAATATTTCTTGGAGAAGCTGAAATAGCTGCAAGAAATAGCGAATTTGAAGGAAAAGCAGACTTTGTTACAGCGCGATCGTTTGCTCCTCCACCAAAAACAGCTGAATGTGGGTGCCGATTTTTGAAAAAGAGAGGGCATATGGTCGTAAGTGAGCCTCCAAGGGCTCAGGAACGTTGGCCTGCAGCAGAACTCTCCCTCTTAGGACTAGGAGCAAAAGAAGTAAAACAACCACATTATGGGACATTTCAAGTCTTGGAACTTACTCATTTNCCTGAGCAAANATACCCACGAAGTCCCAGAGCTATCAATAAAAAACCTTTNTGGTAAAACGTTTCACGTGAAACACTGGTTTTGATAGAAATGTTTCACGTGAAACACCTTGTTGAGATGTTAGGGGTTGACAAGGCGTTGTAATGTAAACACTGTAGTAAGGGATAAGTTCGAGGAGTAAGTGTGAACCAAGAGGAATCAGGTANGCTANACGACTTTTTCCCGTTCGATCCTCACCCGTCCTCTACCAATGAATTGCCCAGAATTTTAGCAATAGCTAACCAAAAAGGAGGGGTAGGTAAAACTACGACTACGGTTAACCTGGCCGCGTGTATTGCTGAGCTAGATTATCGAGTTTTGGTTGTTGATTTTGATCCTCAAGCAAATGCTACTTCAGCTCTTGGTATTGACCCTCGTTCCGTTGAAAAATCAATGTACGATGTCATTCTTAATGATGTTAATTTAAGNGANTGTATCNTAANATCNNAATGGGATTCCCTTTCAGTNGCCCCATCTAATCTTGATCTAGCTGGGGCTGAAATAGAGTTAGTGTCAGCATTTAATCGAGAGAGGTTGTTAGATGGTGCAATATCTTCAGTAATTTCAGATTACGATTTTGTACTTATTGATTGTCCACCTTCAATAGGNCTATTAACCGTTAATGCGCTTACCGCAGCATCTGAGGTACTCGTCCCTATTCAATGTGAATATCTTGCTTTAGAAGGGCTAGGTCAGCTTCTAAGCAATGTAGAACGAGTTAAAAATCACCTAAATAAAGATTTACATATATCTACAATTGCCTTGGTAATGTTTGATGCTCGAACAAAGCTCGCTGGCCAAGTAGTAGAAGAAATACGTTCACATTTTGGAGAAAGGGTCTGTCAGCAAACGGTTCCTAGGTCTGTTCGACTTTCTGAAGCTCCTTCTTATGGGCAACCGATAATTTATTATGATTCTTCATCGAGAGGGGCTATAGCTTATCGATCACTTGCAAAGGAGATTACTGGTGGNGCGTGAGAAAAAAGGTTTAGGAAAAGGCTTAGGAGCACTTATCCCTTCAGAGGAAAATAGTGCTGGAAANGGTATTCGACTTGGAGGCCCAGGGTATAGAGAACTACCCATAGGTGCTATAAAGGTCAACCCATACCAGCCTAGAGATGTTTTTGATGAAGAAATGTTATCAAACTTGACTGCTTCTATTCGTGAAGTAGGAGTATTACAGCCGATTCTTGTGCGAACCAAAGATTTTGAGAGTTATGAAATCATTGCTGGTGAAAGACGTTGGCGAGCTGCAAAAAGAGCAGGCCTTAAAAACATACCTGCAATTATTCGAGACGTAGAGGATTTGACTTCACTTGAGCATGCTCTGGTTGAGAACTTACATCGACAAGATTTAGGTCCGTTGGAAGAAGCTGCCGCTTTTCAACAACTTATTGATGATTTNGGTTTAAGCCAAGAAGCAGTAGGCCAACGGGTTGGGAAGAGCCGCTCTTCGATATCGAATTCCTTAAGNTTGTTACATCTTCCATCTTCCGTCCAAAATTATCTTCTATCTGGCGATATTTCAGCTGGCCATGCCAGAGCTTTGTTAGCTTTAACTTCCCGCCAAGAACAAGACCAGNTAGCGCATCGAATAGTTAANGAAGCTCTTTCAGTTCGCGATGTAGAAAAAATTGTTCGAGAAGGCTTATCTCCTCAAAGNGGGAGACATACAAAAAGAACTAAATCGGCTGCTGTCTTAGAAGTAGAGCAACAATTGTCCGAATATCTAAATACGACAGTTACTATTTCTACTTCAGGAAAGCGGGGCAAAATATCTGTCGAATTTGCTGATTTAGATGATTTAGGCAGAATATTTTCCGTTATTAAAGAAGAATAAACCCATATAATTAAAGGGATTTTATTCAAATTATACCTTAAACCTTAAAGTGAGGGTTAAGGGTTTGAAGTTGTTCAGAGCTTTTTATCCCCAACTTGGGGAAAACTCTGTGATTAGATGGTAAAAAATAGGCTCTGAACAGGGATTATATGATTCTTAGCGCGTAAATGGGGTAAAAAACTCATCCACACACTTTATAAGGCGTCTTTATNCTCTATATATGGTTCGGTTAACCATGAAACAATAGCGTCAGCAGCCNTTGCAGCTAAATCCGGTCCNCGAGNAATTAGGTCGCTGGTCGGACCGACACAAAGAATTATTGCTGGCATTCGTGTTTCTCTCAAAACTTGATTCGCTCTTCCGACAGTCTCAAGTTCTTTGCCAAGAATCGGAAGAAACCGTTCATGAAGAGTATTAGCAAGAGAAACACCTCCAGGTGAGGTATAACGTTGATTTGAAAAATAAGAGATAGAACTTAAATCCTGANAAGAACTAGTGATTCCAAAATATAAATCAACGTCGAGAGAGTTACTCAATTGAGCATGTTCATGCTCGTCATAGTGAGAAATTACTTCCACGCGTAAACTTCTACCAGTTAATTCTCTTGAGAATTCGTTAATAATAGAACCTAAACCTCCTCTTTCTCCAAGAACTACCTGNTTATTATCGAGATCGGTATTTCTTGTTAAAAGAGATTCGTGTTCCCGAACTGCAGCTACAGGTTGTCCCGAACCTACGTCCCCAAGACGATTTAGCATATGAAGGCTATCTGGGCCAAAAATCGCATCAACCGGTAANCCAGCATTTCTTTGAAAATCACGAACAGCCCGTTCTGTGTTCTCTCCTAAGATCCCATCAACTTGACCAGAATCGAATCCAATAGTTCCTAATCTTTTTTGTAGTTCTGCAACATCGTCTCCACGAAGCATTGGACTTTGCAGATAAAGGAGTCGGTCGCCAAGTCTATANCCGGCTTCAACTAGTGCGTACCAAGTGTGAATATCACAAACCCCAGTAGTCTCCAAGTAACGGCTTTCCTGGAAAGAACGAAGAGAATCAGCAGTTTCCTCTGTGAAGAGAGATTTATCGGCAGGGGTAGGAAAATTTGCTTCTTCTAAAAGANGATGGAGATCTTCTATAACTTTCCCAATATGCCCAATCTCAAGAGGCAAACGTTCGCTAGGAAAACTGTTCATTTTTCCGGTATATCACGAAGAATGGCGGGAAGAAAATGAAGGTGTTAAGGAACTTTAAAGATATTCGTCAAGATCCTCGAGAAGTGCTGCTTTTCCTTTGGCCCCCACAATACGTTTTGTAGGAACCCCGTTNTCAAANACTATTAGGGTCGGGATACTCATNACCTCAAATCGAACTGCAATTTCATTTGCTTCATCAACGTTAAGTTTTGCAATATGGATCTTTTCACCCTGTTCAGAAGCTATTTCTTCAAGGATAGGAGCAATCATTTTGCACGGTCCACACCATTCAGCCCAAAAGTCAACAAGGACTGGATTTTCGCTTTCTCCAATCACTTCATCAAAAGTTGTACTTGAAAGTGTTGTAATAGTTCCAGACATACAAATTCTCCTAGCTAAGTTGTCCAAGGTATTTNTCTCGGTCCGTATACGGTAGCCTCCAAAATAGGTTGAAGGTTGAACGGTTGAAAACTACTGGACAAATTTTTCAGTCTTCTTGTTCTTCTAACCACCGTTCAGCATCTATGGCTGCCATACAACCAGAACCCGCAGCAGTAATTGCTTGGCGATAGGTAAAATCTTGGACATCACCACATGCGAAGACACCGGGNACGTTTGTTAAAGAAGAGTCAGACTTCGTTGCAACATAGCCGTTATCTAATAAGTCGAGTTGGCCGACGAATATATCAGTATTGGGCTTATGTCCTATAGCTATAAACAAACCTGAAAGGTCTATATTNTTTTCATTACCGGAGTTAACATCACGAACAGTAATTCCTTCAAGTTTCGATTCGCCGATGTACCGGATCACCTCGTGATTCCATAAGAAATCAATTTTTGGATTAGAGAATGCTCGTTCTTGCATAATTTTTGAGGCTCTCAGTTCTTCTCTTCGATGAATAATTGTTACTTTGCTAGCAAAGCGTGAGAGGAAGGTAGCCTCTTCCATTGCTGAGTCACCACCACCNACAACTGCTATTTCTTGATCGCGAAAAAAGAATCCATCGCAAGTAGCGCAAGTTGAGAGTCCATGTCCGACTAACTCAAATTCATTGGGGAGCTCTAGCATGACTGAGCGCGCCCCAGTAGATACGATAACTGAATCAGCAGAATAAGAAGCTTCTTCAGCATTTGGGTCACCTATCCATACTTGAAAAGGAGNATGTGAAAAATCAACTCGAGTCACCNTTTGAGTTAGGAAAGAGGCACCAAATCGTTCTGCTTGCGAGCGAAAATTTTGCATCAAATCTGGACCCATAATCCCCTCTGGAAAGCCAGGGTAATTTTCTACTTCGGTAGTCAACATCAATTGTCCCCCTGGTTGATCACTTGTAGACGAGGGCTCTCCCTCAATAACCAGTGGAGAGAGGTTTGCCCTTGCACTATAAATAGCTGCGGTCAGTCCTGCGGGACCAGAGCCGATAATGATCACTTGTCGGTGTTCAGGCATTTCTCTCCATTATTCTTATTTTCTTTTTTTGGGTTGAGCAGCCCTTTTGGGGCGTTTACGCCAAAGAAGTAATCCAATAATTAACCATAGAACACCAGTGATTAGATACACAATCCATACCGCAGAGCTTCTATCTGAGACAATCCAGGTATCGAAGATTTCAATAAGNCCCCGATTAGTCCCAATTACAAAGAANGGAATACTTAAAAGAAGAAGAAAGCAAGCTGTCAAGCCATAGACAACCGAGCGACTAATTTTAATTGCTGGCCCCGAAGTTTTATCTCTAATATCGTCAACCTTTGAAACAATTTGCTCTGTAATTTGCCTTGGCCAATCGTCGTCTAGGCCAGCAGAGGTTTGGTTCTGTGATTTCTTGCCGAAAGACGGTATTTCAGTCATGCTCGGGAGGCTAGCGCGAGACGAGTCAAACAGCGACTCTTTATACAAAACAACCCTGTTATTCGAGAGGTATTTCGCCAGAGATAGGGGCTTCAAATAAAACCAAACATGAGGAATCCACTTGGTAAACCGAAAGNACAGGATCTAACTCAGATTGGAGATCTTCAGAAATTAGGACTAGTGATGGAATGCCACTAAGTAGTAACTGTTGAAGGAATAGGGGAGTGCGAATACTNGTNTCAAAGAAAGGTTCATCAATCCAGCATGTAAAAAAGTNACTGTTTTCATTAAAGAAATTCTCTATCTGACTTGGTGNTAGCGGGCTAGAAAAAATTTCCGTATTTATTTCCACAAATCTGGCAGTTTCAAGGAGCGAATTTACAGTTTCATTTTCTTCTTCGAAAACTCTAGAATTTAGTTCTCCTGTTGTACCATCTGCGGTCATGAGTCGTTGGGCTTCAACTTCGCTTTCTTCTATCGCCTCTTCTTCTATCGCCTCTTCTTCTATCGTCTCTTCTTCTATCGTCTCTTCTTCTATCGTCTCTTCTTCTATGACTTCTTCCACTTCCTCACCTGAAGTTTGATCTTCAACTTCAGNAGAGACGNCACCTGAAGCACTAGCTGCCTCAGATTCAGGCTCGTTCTTCTGAGNAGCTTCGGTGCTTTGAGGCGCTCCGGTAGTTGTTCCGGAATCTACCTCTGAGTCAGAAATGGCAGACTCAGATTCTAATTCTTGGGTATCGGTANTTTGTGCTGATCTGGTTGTAGAAGTTGAATTTTCTATAAAGCTTGTTGCTAAATCGCTTTCGCTATCGGGTTCATTGTTTTGTGAATTTATAACTGGGATCAAAATGAATGCAGCAGCTGCAGCAGCTACGGCTAAGAAAGCTCCACGTTGTATCAATTTCTGTTGTCTAAATGGAATAACCTTTCCATCTTTTGGTAAGGAGGAAACGGCATTGGCGAGATGTTTCTCCTGNANAATTGGATCAATAGGGANTAGAGAGGAAGTAACTTTCTTTATTTCNTTTAGCTTGTCGACCTCTTTAAGTAAGTCAGGACTTTCTTCAATAAAGGCGCGTTCTTTCTTCGTCACTTCACCGTCGAGGTAAGCGCTTATTAATTCATAATGTTCAAAAGAATCCGATTTATTATTCATGCTCCAAACCTTTGACGTTTTGGTCTACTCCCTGGTTCCCAGAAAGTTCAACTTTTAATCTTTCTCTTGCTCTCGCTATTCGGGATTTCACAGTTCCTTCGGGAAGNGCAAGAACAGTACTTATTTCTTGATAATTCATGCCTGTCAAGTCTCTTAAAATTAATGGAATTCTAAAGTCATCTGGAAGGGCGTTTAGTGATTCTTCGATGAGTAAGCGGTCAGAAATTTGATCTTCAATAGATTGGCTACCTTTCGAGGTTGAGAGTCTTGATTCGTTGTTTTCTGAGAATTCCAATTGAGGACGACGATTACGCTTTCGGAGCTCATCTAGGCAAGNATTTGTCGCAATTCTATAAGACCATGTAGAAAATCTAGATTCACCTTTAAAGGAAGATATTTTTCGNACGATGGANAGTAATGCTTCTTGAGTNGCATCATCTGCATCAGCATCATTTCCAGCTAATTTTCGGCAAATTGAATAAATCTTTCCATAGTTTTGACGAAGTAGAGTCTCAAGGGCATCAGTGTTTCCCGACTGTGCTAAGTGGACTAATCGTAACTCTTCAGANTTTTCGATAGTAAAACTTTACAGCGTTACGCTAGGAGAAGAAGGGGCAATGCTCAGCTAATTCGGATTTCTGTGATCTCTATTTTTAAAGAAGGAGGAGCATCACCTAGATCAGTTATCCATAGAAGGATCATTTGTCCATTATTTCCAGTTAAGTCAACATCGGCCGTGCCAGTACTTGCTTCAATTAGAGCGACAGGATTCCCCCATGCTTCAAGAGAAGCTCCAATAGTATTAGAGACGTAAATCTCTCCAGACCACCCAATGGCAGCAGTTTCAATTTCAACGCTNCGCAGGGCTATCGATTTTTCTAGTTGAACGACTACCCCAACGCCTGGCTTGAGGAATCCAAGAGATCTGTGGCCGTATGTTTCAGTTTTCCAAGCAGTTGATGAGTCATTATCAAATAAATTTGCAAGTAGTTCAGGATGCTCAACTCCATCACCGAGCGGGTCGAAGTCCTCAGCTGCGACAATTGGTGTTTCTTCAAAGATGGGGGAGGGTAAAACCTCCTGTGCTTGTGGATTTGGAATTGCCTCGGTTGTGCCTTCTTCGTTGTTATTTGCTTCTTCACTTACAACAGTTTCAGAATTTTCTTCCCCGTTTATAGCCTTTTCTTCATTATTTTCAGATGACTCGACCGTTTCAGAAGAATTATTTCCGAATAGATCATCATCGAGACCAGCCGCATAAATAATTCCAAAAATAAATGTAAAGACAATTCCTATTGTTAACAAAGCTGTAACGGCTTGNTTAAAGTCCCTTTGCCTTGTCTTTGGATTAAAGTCCATGCCTTCATTTTTACCATTGTCTTGAGGCGTTTCGGGGTTCATCGCCGAACGAAAAGCTACAGGAGTCGTAAATCTGTCTTTCGGCTCGGCAGAGATTGCTTTTCTTAGAGCTTCAAGAAATGGGATCGGCATTTCTGTTTGTGGTTGCTTGAACTTGTCTTCCAAAGAATTTGGAGAGCTCTGAGTTATCTTTTCGGGAGGGATTCCAGTAACTAGTTCTAAAATGATAAGGCCGAGCGAATATATATCNCTTTGCTCATTCGGGTTCTTACCAAGGAGTTGCTCAGGCGAAAGATAATTGCTGAAGGTTTCCCTAAAGTCGGCATTTGTTTCTCGGAGTATGCTTTCCGCAGTAGACAATCCGAACCCCGAAACTTTCACTTTCTGTTCGGAACATAGAAAGATGTTCTCTGGGTTTAGATCACCATGAACAATTCCATGTTGGTGTGCATGTTGTAGGGCATCTACAACTTGTGTGAGGACGTTAAGTGTTTTTGCTGGAGACATTGTGCCTACTTCATCGAGGTATGACCTCAATGTCATGCCCTCGATTAGCTCCATAACGATTGCTTCCATTTCTTCATCCCCAGTCGTGTCATAAATCGTCACAATAGAGGGGTGNTTTAATTGAGCAGTTGTTCGTGCTTTTGTTCTGAACTCACGNATGAATGCTGACTCATAGATCAGGTGCGGGTGTGTCAGNTTGACAGCAACTTTTCTAGTCAAAACAAGGTCATCGGCTTCCCACNCCTGAATTGTCTTGCCGAGAAAAATCGGTGTTTTTAATACATAACGACCGGATAATTTTCTTCCAGTTAAAATTGGTGTATCAGGGTGGAGAGGATTGTCAGGCATAGATTTCCCAAAGGCAAATTGTCCTTCGGTCCATCTTAAATTATTTGACGAGAAAGGTCAGGCCAAGAACCCTTGGACCTCCGTGCGTGCCTATTACAGCACCGAGTTGAATAACTTGAATCTCATCAATTGGGATAATGTCTGACAAGGAAGCACGGAACTCTTCAACATCTGGGGCGTTGCCATGAATAATTGAGACTGATTCGACTTCACCAGCTCTTGAAAGCTCGTCGCGTAACCATTGNAGAGCTTTTTTACGTGTCCGCTGTCTTCCAGCCTCCACTACTTCACCAGAACTCAAATCAAGGCAAGGTTTGATTTGAACCATAGTTCCCAACATCGCTTTGGCACCGCCAATACGNCCACCCTTTTTTAAATTTTCTAACGTATCGAGCGTGGCGATAATACGAGTTCTAGACCGAAGATCCTCTACCAAAGACACTATTTCTTCTACTGAAGCCCCGCCATTCGCTGCTTCTGCTGCTTTTCGAATAATTGTCCCTAATCCTCCAGTAATTGACATCGAATCAACACATGCCACATCTATAAGTTCGTTGACGCCATCTGCAGCTAATTGAGCAGCTTGACCAGTTGCTGAGAGTGCTATTGAAAGATTTATACAAACTACCCCTGTTGCACCTTCTTCATGACATTTNCGGAAAGCACTTTCAAAAGCGCCAGGTGATGGAGCGGCCGTAGCAGGCAGAAGATCGCTAGCTTCCATCTTTTGATAAAACTCAGTAACAGAAATATCCGCTAGATCGGTAAATTCTTCTTCCCCGAACCGTATAGACAAAGGAACGATCTTAATGTTTAGTTGAGCAGCTTCGTCCAATGAAATGTCACAAGCGCTATCGGTTACTATTCGAACAGTCATAATATCCCCTCGGATTTCAAAGCATGAGGGTAGTAGCTAAGTTCAGAACTTCCCATAATTAACAAGTTTTTTCTACAGAAATGGCTCTGAACAGGTATTTTAAATACTAGACATACACTCAGTTCGATATTTTCATCGCTATTATAAATACTTTTCTGATCCGATCCGGATCATCCATTTTCCGCATTATGTGCAGTTGGTCGCTAGGGGAGCAATAGAGCAGTACTGTTTTGATGTGCCTATTCTTTTTTTAACGAATGATCTATGTTCTGATCACTATCCAGGGAGGCAGCACCCTGAACGACCTGAGCGACTATCGGCTGTTCAGGAAGGAGCTGTTCTAAGTGACCTAGGAAGCTCACTTGTTTATGTAGAGGCTGAACCAATCGAACGGAAAGAAATTCTACAAGTCCATGATGACGGTTTTATTGAAGAGCTTGAACGAATCAATGCGCAAGGAGGGGGCCGTATAGATCCAGATACCAAAATGAGCGAACACACTTGGGCTGCAGCTCGAATATCTGCAGGGGCAGGCATACAAGCAGTCCGTGAATTGACTGAAGGTTCTTATGAAGCATCATTTTGTGCAGTACGTCCTCCGGGACATCACGCAACCTCAAACCAATCTATGGGGTTTTGTTTTCTCAATAATGTTGCAATTGCTGCTAAACATCTAGTGAATGCAGGCCAAAGGGTTTTGATAGTAGATTATGATGCTCACCATGGGAATGGCACACAGGAGATTTTTTATGAAGATCCAAATGTTTTCTTTGTTTCCTTTCATGAGTGGCCCTTATATCCCGGCACTGGGAAAGTAGAAGAGATAGGAGCAGGACAAGGCTTAGGGACCACAGTGAATCTTCCTTTTCCCTCTCGGACAACAGGTGATCACTATCGGAAAGCGTGGGAGACCATTCTTCAACCAAAGATAGATCATTTCGATCCTTCATGGCTGATCATTTCTGCAGGGTTCGATTCGCATCGAAATGATCCAGTTGCAAGCCTTGGGTTGACTTCTGGAGATTACGCTGACCTCACTTCCGAAATAATCAGCGCTGTTCCACCAGGCAGGCGCTTAGTATTTCTTGAAGGAGGATATAACCTTGAAGCCTTACGACTGTCAACGGCAGCAGTACTACGAACACTTGCTGGAGATCCTTTTTATCCTGAGAAATCTACTCAGAATGGTCCAGGAAAAGAAGTTCTTGAATCTGTTACCAAATTTCACGCTACAAACCCGTAACTATGGATAATTTACCCAAACTCATCCAAGAAACTGAAGAACTTACAAACCAGTTCCTTACTGCGAATAAATCACTTTATTTAGTTGGTGGAGTTGTCCGCGATCTCTTTCTCAAGAGTGAGATCACTTCAGAAGTAGACCTTGATCTCACAACTGATGCGTTACCCGAAGAAATTAAACAGATAGTTTCCCCTATCGCAACGAATCTCTGGTTACCTGGAGAAAAATTCGGGACGATAGGGATTCACCACAACGACAGAACCTATGAAATAACGACACATCGAGCAGAAAGCTACGATTCCAACTCTCGTAAGCCTGAAGTCACATATTCCACCAATATTGAAGAAGATTTGTCTCGCCGTGACTTCACGATTAATGCTATGGCGATTTCACTTCCTCAAGGAACTTTGATGGATCCATTTAATGGGAAAAATGACCTTTCTGAAGGAATCTTGCGCACTCCTCTAACTCCAGAAGAGTCATTTTCCGACGATCCCTTAAGAATGTTACGAGCAGCTCGGTTCACCGCAGTTTACAATCTCAATCCTGCACCAGAATTAATTAATGCCATCCATAGCCTCATTGATCGATTTCCTATCGTGTCAGCTGAGAGGATCATCGGTGAGTTAGACAAACTCCTTAAAGCCGAAAATCCTGACCGAGGTCTACACCTCTTGCACGACACTGGGCTTCTTAAAGCCTTTTTGCCTGAAGTTGCCTCTCATCGATTCCAATACCTCTCGAGCCTTCCCTTAGATCCAAACATTCGTGTAGCAGCACTTCTAGCTGAGACTCAGCCAGACAAATATGTGAAAAGATTACGCCAACTAAGGTATTCAAATGAACGAATTTCATCTATTCAACAAGTCATAGCTGGAGCAAACGGTATCCTTAATGATCCGAGTAGCGACTCTGACTATCGACGTTGGTATTACCAGATAAGTGATAAGCGTGTGGAGAGCTATCTCATTGCTTTAACACTTAGCGAAAATGTTGAAGATATATGGGAAAAAATGGAAATAACACGACAACGACTTGGCAATGACTTAGATGATTTTTCACTTCCGGTTACCGGTAATGAAATTATTGAACTTCTAGATGTTGAAGAGGGCCGAATTATCGGTGAAGCTATCCAATATCTTCAAAGGTTCCGTTTTGATAATGGCCCTTTTTCAAGTGAAGATGCTCGAGAAATACTTCAAGATTGGTGGAATATCAGATCAAATAAACCAGAAGAGACTAATCAGAAGTAAAAGAAAATCATAATTACACTGTCGGCACCGATACTGTTCTATTTGAGCACTAGTGTTACGTCATGGGGTTTATTCCGTCAAAGCTTGCAGAATCTCATTCTACTGGTGATATCAGTTTCCTTTTGGAACGTAATCGGATTCTTCGACAATATGAGCGAGGTGAACTCACTCGCAATGATATTTGTGATGCACATCCTGAACTTCTTCGTGCCGCACATCACTATTCCGAACACACTACAGACCCATGTCCTGTGTGCGGCAAGGAGGCGATTCGAATAGTGTCATATGTTTTCGGTCCCCGCTTACCTTCCCATGGGAGATGTGTAAATTCTTCGGGTGATCTAGATCGCATCCGTAAAAGAAAAGGGAACTTTACTTGTTACATGGTTGAAGTATGTGCACAGTGTTCATGGAACCATCTACTCCGTTCATATACCCTCTAGCCTTCCTATCGTTTCTACCATGTGTCTCGGGCGGCTCATTTGGGCTACTTTGAGCATAAAGAGATGATAGGAGGACCATATATGCCAATGTCACTTGTCCGTTTCAACCTTATTGACCCTTCCCTAGATGCTGCTTCCATCTCTGCCCGTTATAAGGCGATGCTAGAAATGGCGGCTTTTGCTGATACAAACGGGTTTTTCATGGCAACATTTGAAGAACACCACGGTGCTGAGAACGCCTGGAGCCCTACCCCTCTCTTAAACGCTGGAGCGGTACTTTCTCGGACGACGAATCTCGCCGCATCAGTATCGGCATTACTCCTACCCTTACATGATCCAATTCGCGTAGCCGAAGACATTGCCGTGATCGATCTCATGAGTGGCGGTCGACTTACTGTCATCCTTGGCCTTGGATACCGACCAAGCGAATACCAACTCTTAGGGAAAGATTGGGATCGGAGGGGAAAGATCATGGATGAATCTATAGAGATTCTTCTCAAAGCATGGTCCGGTGAACCATTTGAATACAACGGGGGAACACACCAGATTCAGCCAACACCTGTAACGAAACCGCATCCGTTCATTATGATCGGAGGAACGAGTAAAGTCGCTGCCCGGCGTGCTGCACGTTTTGGCCTACCTCTTTCACCTGCAGCGAACATGCCCGAACTTGAGGCCTACTATTACGAACAATGCGAAAAACATGGAACTCAAGGGTTTTGCGCTATGCCAGGTGACGAGACAAAAATGACACTTGTCGCTGAAGATCCTGATAAGGCTTGGGCAGAACTCGGACAATATTTTCTGAATGAAGCCTCAATGTATTCCAGCTGGCAAACCTCCGATATTTCTTCAGCTGTTCATTCTCATGCAACAACACCTGAAGAACTCCGGGCGGAGGGAATATATCAAATTATCACTCCAGCTGAGGCGGCAACTCTTGAACAAATCATTCACCACCCCCTCTGTGGAGGAATGCCGATTGACTCCGCATGGGAAAGCCTCCAACTTTACGTCGATGCTATTTCCTAAGACTGAGATCTAAGCAAGGGGTCGAACTGGACCGCTTTCAAACGACACTACTTCTTGATGAAGTCTGTCTATATTTGCATGGTGGGTAAATCCAGACAGACGTCCCGCCCCTTTGATATCCCCTAACTTTATGTAGGAACTAACAGGTGCTTCGAC
>PBPU01000089.1 GCA_002724825.1 Acidimicrobiaceae bacterium | reverse complement strand
TGCTGGTCCGGCTGGTCCTGCTGGTCCTGCTGGTCCGGCTGGTAGGTTCGCTAGTTGGTCTTCAAGTTCTTGAATGCGTTGTTCAAGGTCGTCTAAGTCTGACTGCATCGTCAAATCAACCGTGTCAGACCCGTCAGTAGCTGCGGGAGCTTCAGCGCTTTTCGTCATAGACGCCGCTTCACCGCCACCGTCATCGCTACTACAACTCAAACCGGTGATAAGACCGAAAACAAGAATAAAGGGAACGAAATGTTTCATATTAATGAGACCTCACAAAGGTAGACGAGATCACGCTATAAGCTGCAGCTGCACTGTGGCGAGTCAGACATGCTTTTAATTGTGAACATTGTGTTAACGCCCTAACTGGGCTTTACCAAAAGGGGCGAGACTGCTAGAGATAGGAAAGGCGAAAGAAAAGGAGTATGCATGCCTCATTATATGATTAGTGGTTCCTATACGGCTGAAGGTGCAAAGGCGCTATTGGCTGAAGGTGGAACCCCACGACTGGAACAAGCACAAGGGTTGATTGAGTCTCTTGGTGGGACGCTTGAAGCCATGTATTTTACGTTCGGAAGTAACGACATCGTTGGTTTCTGCGAACTTCCCAGTGATGCTGCAGCCGCAGCAGCGAGCCTTTCTGTTTCATCAAGTGGCGTGATCAACGTGCACGTCACCGCCATGCTGACAGGACAAGATCTCGATGACGCCGCAGGCATCGCCGGACAGGCCCAGTACCGCCCTCCCGGCCAATAAACCGGCATAAAGAGAAGCGGGAGGCCACTGAGACCTCTGGGCCCCCGCTTGTCTTTGACTGGTTAATGGGGTTAACCAGCGAGCTTGGCTTTAATAACTGCGCGTGCGCTTTCGTCATCAAGGACAGGTGTAACAGTCGATGAAATAACTTCTGACCAGTTATAGACCCATGACGAAACTGCCTCAGCAGAGTCGCACTCAATGATTGCAGCTCCACCGCCGCTGGCGAAGTCATGCCATCGCCCTATCAAAGTAATGTCTGGTCCGAGGTCGGCTGCATCTTCTTCTGCCGTCATCTGTCCAAAAGCCGCGAATGCGTCCATTTTTTTATCTGGGTAAAGCTCCCACTTGACCATAAATAACATGAAATTCTTCCTTTCGTGGTGAATTCGCTACTGACGGTAACCATTAATTGTTTCAGCAATGTTTCAGGAAAGTTAATAGACCCAAAACCCTAAGTAGGAACTAAATGACGCTATTGTTTCACGTATAGGAGGATTCTATGATTTTTCACGTTTACCATTTTCACAACGAACTCACGTGCCCGATTAACGACACTGACTTGTTTTTGAGTTCGTTTGGATCTGTTGTTGATTCTCTTGAAGCAAATAATGTTACAGTCATAGGCGCATGGATTGATGGCCCGGGCCACAAATCGTTTTATATTATCGACGCCGAGTCAGCAGACGACATCCATAACGGACTGCACCCCATCATCGCCAGAGGCACAGCAGTGATAACTCCTGTTGCTGATCTACAAGAGCGATCAAGAGAGGTAGCAGAAGGCCAGTAAGGCATGGCACGTCAGTGAATCATCCGACGAATACGAACATGGCATGAATATAGGGATACTCACGGGTGGCGGAGATTGTCCGGGACTCAATGCTGTTATACGCGCTGTGGTNCGGAAAGCCGAGAGACATTATGGAACGACTGTTTTTGGTTTCCATGATGGGTGGAAAGGCATCCTTGACGAACGCTACGAGNANNTANCNATTGAACGNATGCGNGGCACTCTGCCTAGGGGTGGCACGATTCTTGGAACGACTCGAGATCACCCGTACATGTATGAAGGGGGAACTGAAACGGTTACAAGGGTGTGTTCTGAACTTGGAATCGATTCGGTGATCGTGGTTGGCGGGGAAGGCACATTGTCATGTGCTTTGAGACTACAAAATGATGGTATTTTGAACGTGATCGGGGTGCCGAAAACAATTGATAACGATATCTCNGCAACAGAAATGACGTTCGGNTTTTCAACTGCAGTGGATATTGCGACTGAAGCTATTGACAGGCTACATACGACAGCTGAGTCCCATGACAGGATTATGATCGCTGAAGTCATGGGGCGACATACTGGCCATATCGCTGCGTGGGCGGGTATGGCAGGAGGAGCAACTATGGTTCTGATCCCTGAGGAAAAGTTCAACATCGACCGTGTCGCCGAGTCGCTCATCCGTCGCCATAACGCTGGCCGGTGGGCGTCGGTTGTTGTGGTTGCCGAAGGCGCCCTTCCAGNAGATGGGACTATGGAGTTGAATGAACCTAGCGTCGATCAGTATGGNCATCAACGACTAGGGGGAATNTCAAACGTCATTGCAGAAGAAATAGAAAAAAGGACAGGTTTTGAAACTCGTGTCACGGTACTTGGACACGTGCAACGTGGCGGGTCACCGAATCCATTTGATCGGGTGCTAGGAACTCGTTTAGGCATAGCAGCTATTGATGCTGCCGAGAATAAGCAATATGGGGAAATGGTCGCTTTGCAAAATGGAAGCATCGTAACCGTCCCCCTNGAAGAGGCGGTTGGTTCGCTGAAAACTGTAAGCCCGGAATTCTGGGAAGCCGCCAAGAACTTTTTCTAATTTCACACAGGTTCGAATTCGCCAAATTTTTTNACTAAATCGATCAGGTTTATGGGCTGGTCGCCTGACTGCAACTCCAATGTAAAAAGAACCTGNACCGGTTGCTTACTCCCATCGATTTGAATTAAAAGAACGGATTCGCTTCGTTTGCCAGCATCAATCAATACCTGAATCAAACCGTCATCTTCGCTGACGTAGATTACATCGCCGACATCATGGCTGAGGTCAAAAATTCGGCCAAACGTGTCTTCGGTCTCAGAAAAACGAAGCACACTATTGGCGTCAGGTTCTGCCTTTGCATCTGACTTCTTTATTGGAAGCGGATGTTTCCCGTTGTGTGTTGCCTCCACAAGCGTGGCGTACGCTGCGTTCAAAGAAACAATCATGTCATCTTCGTGCTCATCGCCTCTAAGGTCAGGGTGAGCTGATCGAACGTGCTTTCTATAGAGGGAACGTATTTCGTCCCAAGGAGTCGCACGATCGGCACCAAAAAGACGAAGGGCATCATCTATGGATACTTTTCTCAACCTTTTCTCCCCTGCCTACTGGTGGTACCGGTAATTGTCTGCGAGTTCGCTGTCTGGGTTACCGGCAATTCTTGTATGCCACATTCTTCTTGATTGTGTCATGTCATAGGGTGTGACGCGATGCATGAGCCGCCTGTTGTCCCACACGACGGCATCTCCTTCATCCCAATCATGGAAGTACGTTCGTGATTCTGCACATGCGAAATCGTTGAGCTCATCAAGAAACTCTTCTGATTCATGGGTTTCCATACCGATGATATTGTGTGCGTGCCTTCCGATAAGTAAGTTTGGCCGGTTCGTTTCAGGATGCACTTTTACTAACGGCCGCAGGGAAACTTCTCCGTCGTGAAACCCGTAGGCATTATATGTCCCGTCGTCGTTCTGATCATTTGGCAGGTACCCGTCGCGCCCCTGACTGTAATAGTAGGAATGGTAGGCGGATAGCTCCGAGACCCTGTCGCGCAAATCATTATCGAGTGCTTCGTAAGCTGCCCGCATATCAGCCCACCCAGTGAGGCCTCCTTCGTCGGGTACAATTTCGGCACTAAAGACTGCGCCTTTGGCTTGAACGGGCATGTAGGTACTGTCATGATGCCATCCCTCGTTCCCTCGGATGACTTTCACAACATCATCATCGGATTCATAGTGAATTCTTCCTTCTTTCCCAATATTGCTGATCGCTGTTCTTGGAAATTCGAGTGTCCCGAAACGCTTTGCAAAGTTATCTTGCCCGTCTTTTGATAGAAACACCTTTGGGAAAATAAGAAGCGCCCGCTCATTCCATAGAGAATAGATCTGGCCCCATTCATGCTCTGAGAGATTTTCTAAATCTATTTCGGTAATTACACTGCCGAAGTGGGCATCGGCTAGGTCTCTGATACGCATAGTAAATCTCCCTAAATGGAGTATTCCATAGTTCGCTCCCCTGACTCAATACCGTGATCATTTTGGTTGTGGTGTTTAGGAGGATGCTTTATGAGAAAAATCTTCTATCCTGAATGCATGACCCCCGATCTTGAACGGATAGAACGCGCAGTGCATGAAATATTGTTAGCGATTGGTGAAGACCCTTCTCGTGATGGTCTTTTGGAAACACCTCAACGTGTCGCTCGGATGTACGCGGAAGTTTGCAGCGGTGTGGGCACCGATCCCTCTCATCACCTTGAGAAAACGTTCGATGTTGGCCACGAGCATGACGAATTAATTCTTGTGAAGAACATACCGCTCTACTCACTTTGCGAACACCACCTTCTCCCCTTTATTGGAGAAGCTCATATCGGATATATCCCTAGTTCAAAAGGGAGAATAACGGGACTTTCAAAGTTGGCGAGAATCACCGATGGGTTTTCAAAGCGTCCTCAAGTTCAGGAACGCTTAACAACCGAAATAGCTGATGCCCTAGAGAATGTCCTTAAACCGCGTGGGGTTGTCGTCGTGGTTGAGGCAGAACATTTGTGCATGTCGATGCGGGGTGTTCAAAAACCTGGAAGTCAAACTCTTACTAGCGCCGTTCGTGGAGTTTTCCGTGATGATATGTCATCACGGATGGAAGCTTTACGAATGATCGGAAAAGGCTAAACCTGCACCTACATAATTTTGTAGCCAGACCCATGAGCGGTTCTCAATGCTTTCACTACTGAATAGGGAACAACAGAACTTGTCGCAGGGTTGATTGTCGAGGGAAGACTATTAACTTCAAATGTGCTTTCTCCTACCTCGCCAGATAAATGGATTTGATGCTTAGTTTGTTTTGCTTCGGGGTCTCCAATGACTCGGACTTTCACTGTGTCCCAACTACCTACTGTTAAAGCCAGCGTCGCCGAAACGTTGCTTGATTTAGGGAAAGCTTCGGCCGCTTCGCGGGCATTACCCTCAAAGACAACGACACGTTCGTCGCCCGCAGCTAGTTTTTCTTGCATGGAATCTTGCATCCATGGCTGAGATAAAACCCCTGGCTTTTTTATTGACGTTAGGGAAATGTCGTCAATCCGTCCTAGAATTTTAGCAGCCTGAATATAATCAATTCCTCCTAACGCGCCAGTGCAAATGATTAAGTTTCCAGGGCCAGCATCCAACAATTTTTCTTCTAAGGACCTATCTGCGAGGGCGCCCACGGAGACAATCAGTAAATCTGTTCCAGATTCTATGATCTGGACAGCGTACTCTCGAACTGCGGCGTGGCTCGCTACTTCGACGACAATATCAGAAGCGTGGATCATCTCTTCAACTGGCATCTGAGGAATAGGGGTGCCGTCAACCTGTTCGACGTCAGAGAAACCAACGAGGTGAAATTCCTCCTTGTGTTCTAGTAAGGAATCCACGACTGATCTGCCGATAGCCCCAAATCCCAAGATACCGACACGGACTGGCATCATTGCCTGCTCTCGAGAGCCTTCTCAAGTTTCCTAAGTAGCCCAGCGAGCTCAAACCTGTCTGATTTGTCTATTTCTTCGAGGACTTCTGCTTCTCGAGAGAAATGACCTTCGATAACTGTATCAATGAGCGACAATCCCTCTTGGGTAAGTTGAGCAAAAACCACTCGCCGATCTTGGGCGTCACTTGTTCGTTCAACGAAGCCTAATTCTTCAAGTTGATCAAGGCGACCAGTGATACCTCCGGAAGTGAGCATGGTCATATCAGCTAAGTCAGATGGCTTAAGTTTATATGGTTGACCCGATCTCCTTAACCCTGTGAGTACGTCGAATAACCCAAGTGTGAGATTGTGCTGGACAAGAAAATCGTTAACAAATTTTCCTAGGAGCATATCCACTCTTGCTATCCGACCGAAGATCTCGACAGGAGAAACATCCAGGTCCGGGCGTTCTCTCTCCCACTGAGAGACGATTCTGTCAACTTGATCTAATTTCACTTCTTGCGACGTCATGACAATTTTCCTATCACATCAGTTAATCCATCTACGACTGTATCGATATCCTCTTTAGTAAATGTAAGCGGAGGGTATATTCCAACATGGTCTTCTTGCGCACGTATCAAAATACCTTGCTTTTGCATAGCGATTACAACTTGAGTAACTGTTCCAAAACAATCTTCCGAATCGAATTCAACTGCAGCTAACATTCCTTCTCCCCTAACTTCCTTAACTATTGGGCTTTCGACCAGTTCACGCATCCGTTCTTGAAGGTGTCGGCCTACAGAATTCGCATTAGATACGATGTTTTCTTTTTCGAGGATATTTACAACCGTTAATCCTGCTGCGCATGCAGCTGGATGACCGGAATAGGTATAGCCGTGCATGAATTCTATATTCCCACCTCCTATAAAATTTTGATGTATTCGTTCGTTGACGATTGTTGCCCCCATCGGTATGTAGGCGGAGGTTAATCCTTTCGCTGTTGTCATGATGTCAGCAACAACTCCGTATCTGTGGCCTCCGAACCAATGCCCTAAGCGACCCCATCCACATACGACTTCATCGAGTATTAGCAAGATATTGTTGCGATCGCAGAGTTCTCGAACTTCAGTTAAGTATCCTTCCGGTGGCGGATATACGCCTCCTGCCGCTTGGACAGGCTCCATGATCACTGCAGCGATTGTTTCGGGATTCTGAAATTCGATTTCTTCCTGAAGAAGGCCTATGTCATGGGCAGGGACTTGTGTGCATCCCGAAAGGAGCGGGCCGAAGGTTGTCCGGTTTTCGGTTAGTCCTCCTATCGAGATACCGCCGAAGTTCATTCCGTGGTAGCCGTTGTGTAGAGAAATAAATTTTGTTTTTTGCGCTTGGTTATTTCGGTACCAGAAAGCCCGTGCTGCTTTCAAGGCTGTTTCGACTGCTTCGGAACCAGAGTTGGTGAAGAAAACGTGGTTTAGGTCTCCTGGCGTTCGTTGAGCTATTTCATGGGCAAACTTTTCGGCTAGGGGATGCGAGTATCCAAAAAGGCAGTAATATTCGAGCTCTTCGAGTTGTTCTTGTACCGCTTTAGCTATTTCTTTTCTTCCGTGGCCGAGAATAACGCAAGCCACTCCCCCAGCTGTGGCATCTAATAGCCGGTCTCCGAGATAGTCAAAAACATACTTTCCTTCTCCTTTAACTATTTGGTGCGGATTTGGCCCAGATGATGGCGTGAATGGATACCAGAGGCTTTCATTACCCATGAGCTTCTCCGATCTGCTGATTTCGACTATCACGCCAAGATAGGAGGTTCCCCAGCTCTTCAAATTCATACGTGGGACCGCTTTGAACAATAATTATGTGGGTTGCTCCGGCTGCTAAATATTGGTCATATGATGCTTCGTCGGCATACTCGAATAAGGCGACAGTTCGTTCGATTTCGTCTGGGTTTCGATCAAATTTTCGGCAGTGATCGTCAAGGACGTTATTAAGGTGGCTAATTTCGGCAGGTGTTCCCCATCCGTTCCACATATCCGCGTACTGTGCGGTGACAGACAAGGTGAGTTTCTGGCCTAAGCCTCCTATAAGCAAAGGTATAGGGTTAACTGGAGGAGGGTTCAATTTTGAATACCTTTCCTCGATGAGGGAAATAGATTTTTGCATTCCTCGAATACGTTCAGCATCTCCAAGTTTTTCGAAACCATACTCTTCATAGTCTTTATCAAGCCAGCCAGCTCCTAGACCTAAGATGAATCTTCCACCGCAAGCGTGACTTACTGTTCGTGCCATGTCTGCCAGCAGGTTGATGTTCCGGTAGCTGTAGCAGGTTACGAGTGCTCCTATCTGGGCATATTCAGTTTGTGGGGCCATGGCAGCAAGTGTTGTCCAACATTCGAAGCTCGATCCGTCTAGGTCCCCATCAATTGGGAAAAAATGGTCAAATGTCCAAATCGAATCCACACCTTCTTGGTCACAGTAGGCCCATGCTGCTTCCATTGTTTTCCAGCTGACATGGTTTGGTCGTATTTGCACCCCGACGCGAATTTTTTTTGCTGTATCAGCCATCACTAAGACCATTTTGATCCTGGGACGTGATGCCTGTGATCAGCGCAACAACTGATTGTGGGTCCGTTTGGGAAGTTTCCAAGTTCGCCATTAGCTTCCCTCGTCGCATTACGGCTATACGGTCGGAAAGGCGAAAGACCTGATCGAGGTTATGGCTAACTATGACCTGAGTTAAGCCTTTTTCTCTAAGCCCGTTGATAACGTCTTCTACCTTTGCTGTTTCGGTAACCCCTAGTGCTGCGGTGGGCTCATCGAGCAAGACAACGTCACTTCCCCAGTTCACAGCTCTAGCAATAGCTACTCCTTGCCGTTGACCTCCTGAGAGACCTGAGACGGGTACTTTCACGCTGGGAACATTTATCGAAAACGATTCAAATATTTCCTCAGCCATCTTCTGCATTTTCTTTTGTCTTAAGAATGCAAGTCCACCGATACCCCACTTTTCTTCTCTACCCATAAATAAATTCTCAGCTGCAGTAAGGTTGTTAGCCAAAGCGAGATCTTGATACACGGTCTCTATTCCAGCCTGCCGTGCATCCTCAGGAGCCCGAAATCTAACCTGCTGGCCGTTGACGTGAATCTCCCCAGAGTCAGGGTATTCTGCCCCTGAAATAATTTTCAGAGTAGTTGACTTTCCGGCACCGTTGTCGCCGACAATGGCAGTAATAGAATTTCGCGGGAAGTCGATGGAAACCCCGTCTAAAGCGACAACTCCTCCGTATCGTTTCTTTATCGAAGATAGGCGCAAGGCAATGTCTTCCGTTACGAGTTCACTCATAGTTTGGCTTCCTTTGTCTTTTGAATCTGATTAAGCAAATATTTTGGTGAAACAGGTACTTTGTTAATTTCTACTCCTATTTCGGTTAACGCATTTTCTATTGCATTCGCTATTGCGGCTGGTGGAGGGATAGTGCCCGCCTCTCCAACACCTTTTATTCCCAATGGATTGAGCGGAGATGGCGTCTCTAAATGCTCAATCAATAAATCTGGGATCGTATCATTAGTTGGAAGAATGTAGTCCATGAGATTTGGGTTCATTGGTTGTCCATTATCGTCATAGCATATTTCTTCAAAAAGTGCTGCCCCTATACCTTTTGCTACACCCCCGGCAATTTGGCCATCAACAATTTGAGGGTTAAGTAAAGGTCCGCAATCATGAACAACAATGTAGGTGAGAATTTCTACAGCTCCCGTATCAGCGTCTACAGCCACGCGCGCTATGTGCACTCCTGATGCAAAAGTGACAGTTGGGGGTTCCCAATAGATCTGTTCTTCTAGGCCGGGTGTGAATTTTTGGGCGTAGTCTCCTCCTGGGGAGAATTTCTCCGCTACTTCCTCCAATGTTGTCTCTTTTGCTGGTGTTCCCTTTACAAAGATGCGACCATGTTGGGCTAGCAAGTCGTCGGGACTTATCTCCCATTCATCGGCGACAGCTATTTTTACTTTTTGAAGTACTTTTGTCGCCGCTTCATAAACCGCCGAGCCAGCTACTACTGCGCTTCTACTAGCGAGTGTTCCCCATCCATATGGGATTGCGTCGGTGTCGCCGGTAACAACTTTCACATCTTCGATATCGACTGAAAGGGTATCTGCTGCTACTTGCGCAAATACTGTTTCGTGTCCTTGTCCTTGAGGGCATGCGCCGATAGCAACGTGAATACTGCCGGTTTCGTCAACACGTACCAGAGCCCCTTCGAATGGTCCAATACCTGTCCCTTCAACGTAAGTTGCTGCTCCCAAGCCAATATAGCGACCTGACTCGTCGCGGCGCCGATCAGTGTCGCATGATGATTGGAGAAGCTCGACGGCCGTGTCGAAGCATTTTGGAAAATCGCCGCTGTCGTAGACTATAGGGGCACCATCGCGGTAATTTATCCCAACTGAATATGGCATGGATTCGGATGGAACAAGATTCTTTCTTCTGACATCAAACGGGTCTAGCCCCAGTTCTTGTGCTGCTACATCAAGGATTCTGTCCATAGCAAAAACAGCTTCCGGCCGACCTGCTCCACGGTATGGAGAGAGCGGCACTTTATTGGTTACAACTGCGGTTGCAGTAACATCCATCGCCGGAACCTCATAGCATCCTGCAAGGTGAGCGATTGTGTTATATGGCTGCACAACGCCTAACGGATTCGAAGCGCCACAGTCCATAAGAAAATCATCTCTGAGGCCAAGAATTTTTCCTTCTGCGTCCATCGCTATTTCGATATCGTGAAATTGATCCCGACTATGGATTGAGCTTGTAAAATGCTCGAGTCGATCTTCAATCCAACGCACTGGTATCTTTAGCTGGATTGAAATCAGAGAGCATAATATTTCTTCCGGATAAGGGATAGCCTTGCATCCAAAACCTCCTCCAACGTCGGGAGCGACAACTCGGATTCTACTCGATGGCAGATTGAGAGAATGAGCGAGGTATGTTCGAACTGGATGCGGT
This sequence comes from Acidimicrobiaceae bacterium, assembly GCA_002724825.1. Taxonomy (GTDB): domain Bacteria; phylum Actinomycetota; class Acidimicrobiia; order Acidimicrobiales; family UBA8592; genus UBA8592. The sequence goes on along the minus strand of PBPU01000089.1, from coordinate 12,374 downwards.
ATCTGTGTTGAAGACCACACGGTTAGCTTCTCATTATGGTCTTCAAAGTGGGCGATCACGCCTCGAGTTTCGATAGGGCTCGCAGAAATTCTTCCTGAATGAAATGTTCTTTTTACGACGGTATGAGCATTTGCAAAGGCAGCTTCAATATCCCCTTTGCGTACATGCAAATGAAGGCTTCGATTATCTTCCCAGTGGTCGTAAATTTTTGGTGATTCAGCTTCCAACGCATTTTTAGGGTCGACTACAGGCTGAATCTCTTCGATATCGACAATAATGAGCTCAGCTGCGTCTTCAACAACATAAGGGTCAGTACCGACGACTACAGCTATGATTTCTCCTACGTGGCGGACCTTACCAACGACGATGGGGTGTCTATCTTCTCGGCGTATGAAAGCGTCTTGGTCTCCCATGGTGGAGAACAGTTTTTCTTCAAAAATACCTCCGTCAGCTTTTGATGGTGCCATCGATTGGAGCATTCCTTGGAGGTCTCTGCCAGTATATATTTTGGTGATGTGGGCGACTTTTTCTGCCTCGGAGATATCTATGGACTTAACGATTCCGTGGGCGATATTTGATCGGACGAAATGAATATACTGGCACCCGGATATTTTTATATCATCGAGAAAATTTCCATTTCCGTTTAGAAGTCGTTGATCTTCGTTGCGAAGGACGGAACTTCCCACATACCGTGTTTCACCTAGCATTCTCATCACCTTGATATATGCCTACTGCCTTCTTGGCTGCTTTTCGGATGTTCACATATCCGGTACACCTGCATAAGTGGCCGTCAACTACCTTGTCGATATCTTCCTCAGCTATATTCTTTCCGCTTTCTGTGAGAGCGACAATTGAACATATTATTCCTGGAGTGCAGAACCCGCATTGCAAGCCGTGCTCTTGATGGAAGGCAGAACTAACTCGATCGAAGGTACTAGAGGCTGCAACGCCTTCGATTGTTCTAACTGAACAATTATTTGCCTGAATCGCTAGGGTAAGACAGCTTCGTGCTGGTTTACCATCAATTATTACGGTGCATGCTCCGCATACGCCATAGCTACAGCCCACATGAGTTCCAGTGAAATTCAGGTGCTCCCTCAAAAGGTCGCTTAGAAGAAGACGTGGCTCTATTTCTAGATCAATTTCCCGATCGTTAATTTGTGTTCGGAGGTTCACTTTCATGATGAGCCTACTTGGAATTTCTGCCACGTTTCTTGAAGAACACGTTCAGATAGTGCTCTGAAGATCTGTTTACGTTGTTCGGCTGTTGCATGAAAGTCGTCAAAATGGGGAGCTTGACTTGCAACTAGTTCTGATGCTTCACTGAACGATCCAGAATTCAATTCTTTTCCTACGAGAACGCTGTTCAGGCCTTGCACTTCATATGGTTTTGACCCTGTAGCGAAAAGAACAAGTTTTGCCCTTAGACACGTTTCGTTATTTCTTTCAAGGATCGAGGTTGTTCCTGCAATTGCATACGCTCCCGCTGCTCGAACTGATTCATTTAACGCGCTTCGTTCTGTTGGTTTCTGTTTAGGAACGGCTATGTGTGTAAGTATTTCGTCCGGATCTAAAGCAGTATCGTATGCGCCTTGGTGGAACTCGACTGCAGGAATTTTTCGTTCTCCTCTTTTACTAGCTAGATGATAATGAGCTCCAAGTGTCACCATTACGGCTGGAAGCTCCGAGGCTGGGTCGGAGTGAGCTAAATTACCTCCTACTGTTCCTCTTGTTCGAATTTGCCAGTGTCCTATCTCTCGAATGCATTCTGCTACGAGCGGGACTGAGTTAAGTACTATCGAGTTTGTTTCAGTATCGGCTTGTGATGCCATCGCCCCGATTCGAATAAATTCGCCGTCATCCGAAATCCGAGTTAAATCTGGTATACCTTGAAGATCGACGAGTGCTTCTGGGGTCGCAAATCGTAAGTTCATAAGGGCGATTAAGCTTTGCCCACCTGCAAGGGGTCGAGAGTCATCGCCGACTAGCTCCAGCGCTTCTTCAAGAGTTTTAGGAGCCAAGTACTCGAATGTTGCTGGGCGCATGTTCTTATCCTTTGTGACGCTCTTGGATTCGGAATGACCAGTAGTCCCATTGAGCACTGACAAACTCATCTTTCGTAAGGCCGAGACTTACCAAGTCCTCTGTTAATTCGCTGGTAGGTATCTCTCGCACATCCCCTAAAGATGAAGCTGTGATCTCTAGCTGGGCTGATCTTTCTAAACTTACTGCCGACACAGTCGCGTCCTCTATCGATTCGCCCACTACAGCCACACCATGCCCCTTCAACAGGACAGCTTTATGCGCCCCTAATACTTCGGAGACTTTCTGTCCCAGTTCTGGGGTGTCGATTTGAATTGATGAATCGAAGATCGGGATCCCTTCAGCGAATACCGTGCATAGGTGCCAAATAGGTTTTGGTGACCGTCCGACGATTGAAAAGGCAACGCAACCAAAGGGGTGTGCATGAACAACGGCTTGAACATCGGGACGTTTTTTGTATATCTCTAAATGAATGTGGCGCTCACCAGGGACATCTAGATCGCCTTCGACGACAATTCCTTCTTCATTAATTAAAACGACGTCATCAGAGCCTATTTCGGAGGCATCTTTTACGTGATCATCTTTATGGCCCAGAATGGCGAATAAGTCTGTGTCCGGAACGCGTGCACTGCAATGCCCAAACGGACCAATCATTCTTTCTGCAAGAAGCATCTTTGTAGCAATTGCAATTTTCTCTCGTATCTCGTTTCTTGCAGTCATGACAATTCTCCTTCATTCCCAATTTCTTCAAGGTCGAGTATGTGGAGAGCTTTGATCCTCGTGTAACTCTGTAGTGATTCCATAGAACCTTCTGAACCCAGCCCGGAGTCCTTATACCCTCCGAATGGGGTTTCAAGGTAGTGTTGGCCTCTTCCGTTTATCCACACACATCCTGCTTCAACTTCTCTAGCGGCTGAAATGGCCCAGTCAACTCTGCGAGTGATGATATTTGCTGTGAGGCCCATGGGAGTCGCATTTGCTTTTTCCATCAGATCGCTTTTGTCTTTCCATTGAAGAACTGAAAGCACGGGGCCGAATATTTCTTCCTTAGCTATTACCTGTTCTGTAGTGACTCCATCGAATAGTGTCGGTTCAAGATAGTATCCGCCTTCAGGTGTATCTTCTGGAACGCCGCCACCGCAGATCAATGAAGCTCCTTCTTGTTTCCCTTTCTCTATGTAATCGAGGACACGATTTTTTTGTGCCTGATCTACAACCGGCCCCATAGTGGTTTGAGAATCAAGCGGGTCACCGACGTTAATCACGCTTAGCCTTTCGACTAGGGCATCAACCACGTCATTGTGAAGGTCTTCATGGACAAAAAGTCGAGATGTTGATCCACAGGATTGGCCCTGAGATGATTCAAAGTTCATGCCCATCACTGCCTGATGCGCCACATAAGTTGGATCTGCGTCTGGGAAAACGAGAAGAGGATTTTTTCCGCCAAGTTCGACAGTAACATTTTTCAGGACCCCGCTTTGGGCTGCGCTTTCCATAACTCGAAGGCCTGTTTCTTTCCTCCCGGTAAATCCAATTCGTCTAATAAGTGGATGTTGGACCAAAGCTTCCCCAGTGGTTTGTCCGTCACCTGTCAGGACAGTAAGAACATCTGGAGGGAAGATTTCCGACGCTAAGTACCCAACTTCCAATGGTGATATCGGTGTTTGGTCTGGAGCTTTAACTACCACAGTATTCCCTGCAATTAGCGGGGCAGCAACATGGTAGACGGTAAACATAAGTGGGTGATTGAAAGGAAGAATTCGGGCGACGACTCCGTAGGGCTCACGAAGCGTCATATGGAGACCATCAGAAGTAGCAGGCAGGGTTTTCCCATGTAGCTCTCTCGCTATGCCGGCAAAATAGTCTAGAGAGTCAGCACCGTAGATAAGGTCATTTCTCATGTTCGGCAAGGGATTACCTGAATCGAAAGCATCGAGGCGAGCTAACCTTTCAATATTTTCTCTTAAAGCTGTTGAGAATTCCATAAGGTACCGTCCACGTTCCGCCATAGATAAGGAACCCCATGCGGTTTGAGCATTGGATGCCGCTTGAACTGCTTTATCTACAAGCTCAGCCCCCGCTAAAGGAACTTCCGCCACGACCTCTCCCGTCGCTGGATTGATAGCTTCCATCATCTGGGTTGCTTTCTCCAATTGAGCTTCCTCTCCACCGATTATTAGCGGATAGTTGTCTCGTAGTTTGACTTCTGCTTTTGTCATGCTTTCTCCTTAGGGGTGATAACTGGTTTCATCTCGCTCCCATTTTTCATTGCATCAAGAGCATCTCGAGCATTTGCGAGGGTATATCTGGGGGAAGCAACAATTCTGTCCAGTTGAAGTGTCTCAGCGAAGGATTCAAGAAATTTTAGTGCATCATAATAATGGGAAATATCTGCAGATAACGATGTATGGATTGTTGTCTGCCTAACTTTTAATGCTGTCGTATCTACGGGAACTTTTTCACCATGTGCTTGACCAACAACCATCATTTGCCCTCCCTTCCTTAACATGTTTAACCCCTCAGTAAAGGCGGCTGGAGGGCCAGCACATTCGATGACAACATCTGCGCCTTTACCATTAGTCAATTGAAGGACCTCATCAATTCGATCTTCTGGATCTGTTGAGTCAATATCGATCCGAGAGGAAAGATCCCAAGTAGATGTGATCTCAAGCCGTGACGCCGGAGCACCAATAAGGATGGTTTGGTAAGCACCTGCTTTCATTGAAGCAGCCGCAGCGTAAAGGCCTACGGGTCCAGCCCCCAGGATAACTACGGTATCGCTAAAGCGAATAGGGTTCATCCGCCCAAATGCATGCATGACTGTTCGAAGGGCGCATGTGGCTGAGGAAGCGAGAGCAGGGTCAATTCCGTTAGGGACTTTAAGCACCCGACTATCTTCTACTATGTGCGCGTACTCGGAGAAGGTCCCATTAAGGACTCCTTCAAACGGTCCCCATCCGTACCCCATCGTGTTCTCACATAATGTTGGTTGTTTCGCTATGGCACATCCGTAACATCTGCCGCACCAATTATGTGACCAGACTAAACGGTCCCCTTCAGATATTCTGGCTCCTTGAGAATCATATATTTCTTTAGATCCTAGCTCTACTACTTTTCCTGTTCCTTCATGACCCATAATCAGAGGTAGGCGCGCTAGTTGATCAAATGTTCCTTCTGAAATGTGAACGTCTGTGCCACAAACCGTGGCTGCTTCTACTTCGACTAGGATTGTTCTGCCGGTTGGCGGGAGAATCGGACACTCTTGAATTTCTGGCCCCGTTTCATAGTTTTCTAGAACAACCGCGCGTGAATAATCTTTCATTTGACTTCCTCTCGTGGGTCTTTCCATATCTGTCCGCGTTCAACTACTGGATCAAGGAGACCTTCTTGCACCCACTCAACATATGCGTATGGGTCATAGGTCTTGGGAACTTGCCCGGGGTAACCTATTCGGACTTTCACTTCCTTAACTTGGTAGTACGAAGCTGCGACAATAGTTGTCAGTGCAGTATATGCTTCAGGGTCTTTGGTAAGAAGCTCGTCAAGGTCAGAGAGTTGAAACGTCTCCTTCGGTAATAGATCGATAGCTGTTTTTAACCCTTTCGCGAGATCTGGACGCGAATCAAGGACTTTCAATAGGCTAGCTTCGAAACTCCCCGTGCCTGAGACTGATGGCATCTGGGGTGTTTCAGGAAGCATGACATCGGCAATGCTTGTAAGTTGACTTATGAGGCGCTGATCGAGCTCTATCATGATGGCACAGCCTGAAGTGATCGTGATTTCACTATGTTGTCTGCTGTTCGCAATGCTAATGCAGTAATGGTTGCTGTCGGGTTAACTCCAGAAGATGTCACAAAAACGCTTCCATCTACAATATAGAGATTCTCCACATCATGAGATCGCTGAAAACGATTCACTACCGACTTTGCTGGGTCATCTCCCATTTTAGCTGTACCCATAAGGTGCCATCCTGAATATCGCAATAGATTCGCTGTGGTTACATCTGAAGCCCCAGCTGCTCGAAGTGACTCTTCGGCTCTCTCAACCTGAAATCCCATAAGCCTCTTAGAATTTTGCGATATTTTATAGTGGACTTTCGGAGAAGGTATACCACTCGAATCAGATAATGATTCGTCAAGCTCAATATAGTTTGACTCTTCAGGAAGGTCTTCACCAAAGATCGCCCATGTAGCCCCTTTGCCAAAGGTTCGATTCATAAGTTCATGATGCTGTTCGCCCCAAACTTCTGTCCCAGCACGCATTGGCAAAACATGGTTTAGCGGTCCACCTACGGGAGAGAGGGCCCATTTTGCTCCACGGACGAAATCATGCTGTGGGTTCGTTTCATAGAATTGATACGAGGTTATGCTCGCTCCAAATTGACCTTGCCACCCTTCTAGGGATTCATCAAACCATCCTGTTACAACTGCAAATGGGTGCATCATTAGTCTTTTCCCAACTAGACCACTGGAGTTTGCCAAACCATTGGGAAACATTGAGTTTTTTGATAACAAGAGCAATCGGGCTGTTCCTATTGCGTTTGCAGCAAGTATCACGACCTTTGCGCTCTGATGGAATTCTCTTCCTTCTGGATCCACCCATACCGCTCCGGTCGCCAATCCTTGGTCGTTTACTGTTATTTTCCGCACTCGAGCGGATGTTATAAGTTTTGCCCCCGCACCAATTGCTTTCGGCCAGTGCGTTAAATCCGTTGAAGCTTTCGCACCCTCACCACAACCGGAAGTACAGACTCCACGCTGCACACAAGGATTTCTTCCGTCATAGGGTGCAGAAAGGATGGCATTTGGTTCGGGCCACCAATGCCATCCAAGGTCATTATGTGCCTGCGCTACTTTTCTTCCAGCTTTACCTAAAGGCAATGGAGGCAAAGGATAGTCTGGGTGCGCTGGGTAGGCAGGATCGCCAGCCAAACCCGAGACCCCTATTTCGAGGTCAATCTGGTCGTAGTATGGTGCAAGTTCAAAGTAATCGATCGGCCAGTCTTCAGCGACCCCATCGAGGCTCTTGACTCGAAAATCAGATGGAAGCATCCTAGGCCAAGTTCCAGCATAAATAACCATACTTCCACCAACAGCATTAAACATAAGCGGGTCTATATCGGATTTTTCTGCATTCACTGGATAATCAGAATCTAGTTTCCGAATGTTTGGGCTCAAGGCCCAGTCTTTTCGTATGGCTAATTCCCAGTCGTCTTCTGCGCCACGGAAGTCGTTTCTATCTGGCCATTCTCCTTGTTCAAGACAAACAACAGAGAATCCCTTTTCAGCAAGATGGCGCGCAGCTACACCGCCTGAGGCACCCGCCCCAATAATCAATACATCTATGTTTTCTTCCCTGGCCATATGTTACGAAAAATTACAAGATGGGCGGGAGCATTACACTCCCGCCCATCTTGCCGATACTAACGGAGGTCCTCGTTAGTTCGGCTTCCCATATTCTCAGCATCAACTAATTCAATTGGTGCTGGAATAAAGTAATCTTCTCCAGTTGAGCCAGTAGTCAGGAACTTATGAGCTACTTCAGCAGTTACGGTCCCCCATTGGAGTCCGTGCAAAGCAATAGTGGCATCAACACCTGTGCCGTCTCGGATCTGATCAAATACTGCTGGTTCACCATCACTACCAGTGATCCAAATATCAGCATGATCAATTCCTGCTTCGTTCACAGCCTGGACTGCCCCAAGAGCAAGAGCATCTGAATCTGCCCAAATCGCATTGAGATCTGGATTTGCAGTTAAAGCATCTTGAGCTAACCGTAGCCCCTCTTCCGCAGTAAACGAGTCAGCGCTTTGGTTAAACACGACATCGATTCCGGGATTTGCTGCAACGACTTCTTCAAACCCTTCTAGACGTCCTTCAACATACTCAGAAGCTCCAGGCCCACCAATACGTGCCATGGTCCCAGATCCACCAAGCTTTTCAACCATCCATTCGGTCTGATCAATTCCAGTTTCTTTCCAGACGGCTCCAATAAAACCAATCTCAAGTGTCTCGTCTTTGACACTATCTCCGGTTGACAAAATAGGAATTCCTGCTTCTTTGGCTACCTCATAGGCAGGCTTAAGAGCAATTAAGTCACCTGGTGAAGCAATAATTAGATCAAGTCCCTGAGTTACCATGTCCTCAATCTGTGCCACTTGGTCTTCCATTACATATGCCGCATCAGCTGAAGTGAAGTTCCAGCAATTCTCAGCGCCAAATCTTCTTAAACCTTCTTCCAAATCACGGAAATAAAGAATAAATGTTGCCAAATTGGCATAAGCAACATCATAAGTTTCTGAGCATGTTTCTTCTTCACTTGCTGTTTCTGTACTTGCTGCCGGCGCGCTAGATGAATCATCATCATCATCTCCACAGCCAGCGAAGATAAGTAAAGAAACCATTAATAATGAAGCTAAAAGCTTCCATTTCTTTTGTTTCATTAATTTCCCCCTCCTCTAGGGTTGTTTCTCAAGAGTTCGTATTGAACCCATATTTATGAGATCTTTTTTGATACTTTGCGCATTGCTTTTTTCGCCTGAAGCTATGAGCGCCGTATATCGCACGACGCGACTTCGAATCAGATCAGATGTCATCGCTAACATGAACACGAGACCTATCCAGACGTCTTGCATATTTGATGAAATATTCAAGAGGTTTAAGCTATTTTTAAGCACTCCAATTAGCAAGACTCCTGCGAGGGTTCGCGGTATAGAACCTCGGCCGCCGAAAAGGTTTGTACCTCCTAGAACCACTGCTGCGACAGCAAAAAGTTCAGTGAGTACAGCCGCGTTTGGTTGTCCAGAGTTAACTCTCCCAAGCAAAGTAAAAGCGGCAATCGCTAGGGCCAATCCACCGATAAGAAATACTGCGACCCTTACTCTCACCACATTGATGCCAGCACGCCTTGCAGCTTCAGCGTTTCCACCCACGGCATATACCCGAAGCCCAAATTGGGTATAGCGCAAAATAATATGGAATATCACGCCAACAGCGAGAGCTGACCAGATAGGCATTCGTAGACCCAAAATTTTGTACTGCCAAAAATCCATCCACGCTTCTGGGAAACCGCCAATTGTGCTACCGGATGTAATTTCACGCGCTAAACCTCGAGCCATAACTAACATTCCTAAGGTTGTGATAAACGAAGGAACTCGAAGCACCACAGTTACAAAGCCAATGATCAAACCGAGTATCAAACCTGTGGCAAGACCTGCAAGAATACCAAGTAAGATACTTTCATTTTTCACCATTACATCAGCTGAAATCACCCCGATCAGAGCTATTGAAGATCCTTGAGAGAGATCTAATTCAGCTGCGATAATTACAAAAGTCATTCCGAAAGCTGCAATAGCAAGAAACGAAGTTTGAAGGAGAATGTTTTGTAAATTTCTGGTCGTTAGAAATACGTCAGATTTAAATGTCATCGTGACCATCATTATGATGATGACTGTTGGAGCGAACCCAGCATCAAAGAGCCAAGGCAAGAACCTTCGAGCCCAATGATCTCCGGTGGTATGTGTTGTTGCTGTTTGACTCATGAGGACACCTTCTGGGAGAGCATTTCTCGATGTGCATTGATTCCACTCACAACATGGCCAGCTAGAGCCTCCAAGTACAGCTCTCCTGCCTCGGCGGTTGCTCCATGCGGATCTCCAATGACTCCTATGTTTGATAGCCCCTGCATCCCTTCTGACATCAATTTTGAGCTTGCTTGATCTGCAGGGCCTACAAAACCAGACTCGTACTGCTCCTCATGGACCAGATCAGGGCGAATCNAAAGGATGATACTGGTTTCAAAGTGGCCAGCATGCGTTCCGACAACTTCGGGATCAAGACCCAATTGTGTAACGGCTACATCATGTATGAGCGAGCGCTGAGTCGGCCAATCATCAAATGAAACTACTAGCTCCTCTGCAAACCTCTCTTTGATTAGGGTCATAGAGGTGCAATTTCCCGCATGACCAGTTACCAAGTAGACCGTGCGGAATCCATGANGAAGATACGCTGAGACGATGTCAACTAGATGACTTACATAAATTTCAGATGAAATTGTCGAAGTCCCAGAAAAGCTAAGGTGATGCCCAGAAACTCCTACAGGGATGCTTGGCGCTATAAGACTNNCTCCAACGATATTTGCTACGCGCTCAGCTAATTTTTCAGCAATAATTTGATCCGTTGATAACGGGAGGTGCGGACCGTGCTGCTCGCAAGCTCCCAAAGGAATGATGAGATCTAAGTCTTGAGAAGCGAGAAGTCTTTCCACTTGTCGTGATGTCATCTCCCCTAGCTTTAGATCTTCCATGAATACACCAGACTTTCTAGGAACCTGCCAATGTCTCATCAAGATATGTAGGCTTTTCAGGCTTACCGACGCCGATAATTACCTGAACTTCGACATCANTATCTGTGTGGTTAAGAAGACCATGCATTACCCCTGCGGGAGCGAATATCATTTCCTTTTCATGAAGGACTGTTTCTTCTCTTGACCCATCTTGCCTTTCCCACCAAGCTGTGATTTCTCCTTTAAGCACAAAAAAGACTTCTTCAACCTCATGCGCATGAGACGGTGCCACTGCTCCGGAAGGCATAGTCATAACTGAAAGAGTGAAGTTGTTGGCCGTAATTGTTCCCGGTTCGAAATGTTTTCCGGTAATGCTCGCGCCAACCATTCTTACATGGCCGCGTCGATATTGTTCATCGAGAGATGCCTGCTTTTCAAATGGTTCCCAATCCAATTCTTTTGCGCTGTGGCGCTGAATATGGTCATGAAACTCTTGGCTAGTGAAATCCTCTACCAAATTTCCCCACTTTGATTTAGTCTCCAAGAAAGCTACTTACTGCTAAATATCTTAGTAATAAGATATTTAGTATNTTATTNNCTACCAACGACTTAGTCAAAGTATTTGAAGNTCAACTTNNANTANGCCAGCANNAACGGCNNGNTACTTNGGCNTNCAAGACTCATCCAGCTATTGAAGTTAAGAGGACACCAAATCCTGCTAGCACCAAGATAGTAATCCAAGATGCAAAACCGAAAAATAATGGTCGACCTCCTAAGCCTGACAGGGCTTTTATCCGAACGCCTGCCCCCAAACCAAACATGGCAGAAGTAATAAGGAAACGTCGAATATCGCCAATCCCATCAAGTGCTTGTTCCGAGAGNACGTCCATCGACCGTATGGCCGCAGCGACGATAAACCCGACGATAAATATCGGGACAATCCGATACCTCTTTCTCTGATGAGAACTCCTTCTGTCTTGAAAAAGTGAAACACCAACAAGGATAGGAGCCAGCATGAGGATCCTANCCATCTTAACTAATACAGCTGTATCCAACGCTTTGTCGCCATCAATCGATGCAGTAGCGACAACCTGGCCCGTATCATGAACCGCTAATCCAACCCACCATCCAAAATCCGAAGACCCCAAGTCAAAAATTAATTGAAAAAGCGGAAGAACCACAACAGACAAGGATCCGAAAAGTATTACCAGACCTAGCGCATAGCCNGTTTCTTCGTCATCTGCTCCACTGAGTGGTTTCATTGCTGCTATTGCTGAAAGGCCGCATATTGAAAATCCAGTAGCGATAAGAAGGCCTAAAGAATTCGAAATTTTTGCAAGGCTACCTATTTTACGAATGCCCCAGAACACAATAAGCACCAAAGAAATTACGACACATAACCCAACNTAACTACCGATTTCAAAAATTTCTGAGAAAGCAAGTCGGAACCCTAAAAGAGCTACCCCAAGCTTCAATAGTGGTCCAGCCGCGAATTGTAAAGCTGGTTGCGCCCACGAACCTGTTAGTCCAGCGTTAGAGAGGAGAAAGCCAATTAGGAGAGCGATAACCGGTGATGACACAAAACTTGTTACGCCACCAATGGTAATAGAAAGAAACCCCACTAATCCGACGGCTAGAAGCCCTGACACGTTTGACTGTAGCCATCTCACCATGTTTCGAGGCTAGAAAGGAATGTTCTGTTTAGCTACTGGACACACTTACATCAAGTTACCCAAGCCATTACACTATGAATTGTGGATAGGAATAAACTATGATCTCTAAAGGAACGCATGGAGGAGGAGACTCTGGGCCGGCTATAGCTGGAGATCCGTCCACTTTCCCATCAGATGCTGAGCTTTCGAGAACCTTGGTCGCTTCGTCATCAACTGGCTCTTTAAGCACACTTACAGAATCTGGGTACCCCTATGGGAGCATCGTTTCCTATATTCCAAATAATGACGGAGATCCAGTTATACTCGTTTCCGATCTAGCAGAACACACAATCAATGCAAGAGCTGATAGCAAAGCTTCAATGCTTATTGCTGAAT
>PBPU01000088.1 GCA_002724825.1 Acidimicrobiaceae bacterium | reverse complement strand
GAATGGAGTAATCTCCAACTCGGAAAGTTTGGAGAAGGTCCTCCTCTCCTAAATCCGGCCCATAGATACCAGCTGCCCCGAAGGTTTCACGAAGAACAACGTGTGCGTGGATATCAATAATCCGAGACACTGATCTTTATTCACTCGGTTGATGGTCAGAAACAGCATCAAATCGGAATTTGCCACCCTCTCCGTAGACAGGACCTCGGTCATCGGCTAGATACAAGCGATTGTCTGAAGCAAGATAACCAGAGCAATTATGGAGTATTTCCACCATTGCTGCGTAATTGGGGTGATCAAAATGAGCAGCAAGACTTTCCGGATCTGTCCATAATTCATAGACCTGAATGTGGTTAGGCTCGGATGGGTCAGCAGCGAAGCAATATGCAAGGCAACCTGGCTCTTCATCTCGAGTTGCCTTTTGAACCTGTGCCGTAGCAGCAACAGCAGCATCACGATCAGCTTCAGTTTCAAAAGATAGAACCGCAGTGACAATTATCATGTTCCCCCAATTGTTAGCTTTAGTGAAACCGTATCGCAGATTTTCAAAAATCTACAGTTAGCTAGCCAATGGNCGGCCAAACGGAAGGGTTTTTTGCCAAGATGCCAAAAACGCCTCTGCTCTATANCAGGATCCTAAGAAAAGACCATCTTCATGACCAGCTNCTTCATCTAAAGCTGATTTCATCTCTGATGATGCTTTCGAGACNATGTCCGCTATTTCAGTTTCATCGTCCACCCAATATGAAAAAAGTGGACCAGCAACCGGAATAAAACAAGGAANGACCATACAGTCTTTCTTTTGAAGAACAGCTAAAGCCTTTGTAGTAAATGGNATTGGTTGATGAGGAATCAGTGCCTCGATGNCAAGTTTTTCTGCTGTCGTATGGTTTACTGCCCCCATTTTCGAACCAGTAAAGAGTACATCCGCTCCGCATTGGAATATTTTCCAAGCGGGTTCTGCTTCCTCNCCCTCTCCTGAAACAAAGTTAGCACCCTGATTCTCCCATCCTTCACGAATCTCCTCGGCAGAGAAACCANCCGAGTTGCTCATTGAACCTGAAAGAGTCGATATTCCAACCACTTTCGCTCCACGNTCTATTAATAGTTCCGCCATCACCACGCTATGGATACCAAANCCCTCAATTGCAACTGTTTTCCCATCCAGTCCCAAAAGGTGATCNGCACACTCCACNGGGCCNAACCCTGCAAGGAACACGTGCAGAGGGTCCTTCTCAAAGATCTCAAACCGGATCTCATTACGGCNATCAACGGCAGCTAAGGCATCAAATCCGCCAGCAGANATACCTTTTCCGGGATCTANTCCTAAACTNCCACTNTGTACAACTTCTTGTATCTCATTTACAAAGGACTCGACTGCTTCACTCCTCTCATCAGGTTTAGCGTTTATTCCTCCCGATGCGCCACCGTACTGTAATTCAAAGGATGCAAAAGAGTAAGTCATGGACCTAGCAAGATCTTTGGCTCCTCCCTGAAGAATCTTCGGAGCGCTTCGGACAATACCGAAAGACGGAACGTCATCTAGATCAGTAACTATGAATGCATCAGTTGAGGAAAGTTTTCGTAAAGNCACAAATCCATAATGCCACGATCGGCGTAGTGAAGGTTAAATCTTCAGCGAATTCAATGTGTCCGATANGCAACAAAATGTGCGAGCTCACTGAGGGATTCAGANGCATNTTTCTCTAACCTAATTGTCGAGAGAATTTCAAGAGCAGAATCAGTTAGCTCTTCAATTTCTTGCTCAATAACACTCTTTGCCCCAGTCTCCTCAACAACTTCCTGAATATCANTAATTTCTTTCTCGCTAAGATCGTTACTTCCTATCTTGCCGAGAATACTTCTTTGCTGNTCCGATGCATGAGCGAATGCCTCTGCCATCAGCGGAGTTGGTTTCCCTTCTCTAAGGTCATCACCGGTTGGTTTTCCAGTCTTTTCNGCATTCCCAAATACACCCAAAANATCGTCGCGAAGTTGGAAGACAACTCCAACCGGCTGTCCAAAATCAGTCAGCGGCTTATGCAGCTCATCATATTGTCCAGCGACAGCAGCTCCCAACTGAAGGGGCCTCTGAACAGAGTAACGCCCAGTTTTATACTCGAGAATCTTTCTAGCTGAACTGTGGTCGAACTTTCCTTTCGCTCCAGATAGAACATCAAGGTACTGGCCGATATTGACCTCCAGGCGTAACTCTTCCCACAGTTGNAAAACTATNGGAGAGCTGNGGCTNATAAGTTTATCGGCTAATACATGAGCGAGATCTCCAACTAGAATTGCCGCAGCCTCACCGAAGTGCAAGGAATTTCCGAGCCAACGATGTTCCTCATGGAGATTCGCAAAACGTTGCCAGATCGATGGTTCTCCGCGACGAGCTTCAGATCGATCCATAACATCGTCGTGCGCTAATGCAAATGCATGCAACATTTCGATAGCAGCTGCAACGTCGATAGCTTTAGATGAGTTCGGATTACCGCCGGCTCCNACATGGGCCCAATGAAAAAAAGCAGGCCGTAGTCTTTTACCTCCGCTAAANACAAGTNCTTTCAGCGAAGCGAAGGGTTCAACTAGGNTTGAGTCGACTTTTTCCCATAATTGAAGNTCATTCTCAATAGCATCAGCCAATCGGTTATCGATAGGGCCCACCACGTCAGTAATAGACTTTGGATTTTCAATTTGTCCGCTATCTGAANGCACACNTTAACCCTAGAGCCTNGTTCNCCTTCTCCAGCACTAGACCTGNGCATAAAGTAACTTGATACAATCAGATGCAGAGACTACGTAGGTACGTTAGTTTGGGNAGATCNCCCTAGGGAAGGTCAAATATGACAGATCTAAAACCAGAAAAAGAAACCAAGGGTTTNGACGAAGTGAAAGAAGCACTCTCCATATCTGGTCTTGTCCCCTCAGGACCAGATTCTGTTGAAAATTTCGAAGAAGAACGTCTCCATAGGAAACAGCGGCTAGCCGCTGGACTAAGAATCCTTGGAAGACTCCGACTTGCTGAAGGAGTAGCTGGCCACGTAACCGTCCGTGACCCTGAATACCCGCACAGNTTTTGGGTAAATCCTTTCGGTAANAACTTTAAACTTATGAAGGTCTCAGATCTCATTTGCGTAGATCAGAATGGAGACGTTGTTCAGGGCGATAAGCCTGTAAATGCTGCCGCATTTGCGATCCATTCACAATTACATACAGCTCGGCCAGATATCTTAGCNGCAGCTCATTGTCATTCAATGTACGGGCGAACGTTCTCCAGTTTAGGTAAGCCTCTNAAGATGATTACTCAAGATGACACAATGTTTTACAACGATGTTGCACTTTGTTCAGCTGGNAGTGGCGCCGTTGTTCTTGATACTGAAGTTGGTAAGGCGATGGCGACTGCACTTGGNGAGAAGAAAGCCCTCATTCACCANAATCATGGCCTGATAACCACNGGAAAAAGTGTTGACGCTGCGATTTGGTGGTTTGTTGCGCTAGAGAGAACATGCCAAAGTCAGATACTTGCTGAATCTGCAGGAGATCCAATAGAGATTCCTGATGATCTTGCAATATCTGGCTATGAACAACAGGGTCATGATCTTGCAGGGTGGTTTCAGTTTCAGCCATGGTGGGAAGAACTTCTTCGGGATGAACCTGATTTTTTAGAATAACTGTAGGATCAGTTCATTATTTGGCTGGGTTTATTGGAGAAGAGTCTGAACTGAAGTATTCATCTATTTTTGTTTGAGCATCTGCCCCAAACAAAATAGATCCAACTTCGTTCAGTCCCTTAGAATTNTGAATATCCTCTAGTCTGGTAATTAAAGAAATTTTACTTCGTCGTCTCAGGAAGTCATCGAGGTGCACGATCATTTCTGTGCTTGCTGTGTTGTGGAGTTCGACGCGCAGGTAGTCGGAAGAACCAAGAATATCCTCTGCCATCGAAGGGTCTTCTCGAATATGGTCAAGCATTTCAAAAGCNCTGCGTCCATAACGCCTCCATAAACGTTCTGATANGGGTTCGGCGCCAGNTNTATCTCGTAAGTCATCAAGACGCATTCCGCGAGTTTGTCTGAAAAAAGTTCTTCTTGACTCTCGACCTGGCTCACCATACCAGCGTTGTCTATCAGGACTTAGTCGTATTCCAAGAGTTTCTACCGCCGCGGTAACTTCTTCACCAACATTTAAACAATCAGTCAATTTTCCACCGAAAATCGATACAACTTGCTTTGCATGGTCAATCTCTACTTCATGTTTGCGGGATAGCGCAGTCCAGTCAATATTTTTCAATGCCTTTGATTGTCTCCGGATAACAAGTGGGCGCACTCCAGATCGTTCAGCAATTATGTCTTCCTTCGATAGTGGGGAGNTAAGGTCTAATCGATCATTGACCTGTTCGAGTAGAAAATCCCTATCACTTTCANTTACTTCTGTATGTGGGTCGTCAACTCTTGTGTCAGTTGTTCCTATAACAGAGCGATTCCCCATAGGGATGACGTAGAAAAGACGCTGGTCATCATCGAAAAAGGCTAGAACACGCTCGTTAGGAGTTAACTGATCTACAACAAGATGTACTCCTTTTGAATAAACAATCTGATGGCGAGTATGGGTATTCCATGTTTTATTTAACCCATCAAGAAAAGGGCCAGCGGCATTCACAACCACTTTTGCTTCGAGGTTAATCGGCATTCCGCTTTCACAATCCCGAAGTTCAGCATGCCAGTTACCTTTTACGCGTTCAGCATTTTCTAATTCCACATAATTTGCTGCGACAGCTCCGACATCCATCGCAGAGCGAATAAAACTGAAAACGAATCTTGCATCGTTATCTTTCAGGTATGCGTCTGCGTATTCGATTCCTCCNGCAGTCCCAACAGTGTTAATTATTGGTTCGATCCGTTCAATAGTTTCTGGGCTCATTGGTCGAGGAGCGTTAGTTTTGAAATTTCCGATTCCCCAGTAAGCAAAGGCGCCCACGCCGACTACCCAAGGCGGGAATGGTGCCGTTTCTCCTAGAACGCCAAGAAAACCGATTTCTTTAACATTGGCAGGATATGCACGCATAAGTCGATTTCGACTCATGCAGAGTTTNCGTACAAGCGGAAATTCGTAGTTTTCTAGGTATTTGATTCCGCCCCAAACAAGATTTGATGATTCTTGACTGGTAAAACCTGCAAAATCGCCTCGGTCTATCAGAGCTACAGAAGCACCACGAGCAGAAAGAGCTGCAGCAGAGACTGCGCCATTAATTCCACCTCCGACAATAAGAACGTCAAAGGATCCTCCATCGAGTTTGTCAAGATTTGTTTCTCTAAGAGTCACAGTTTGACATTACCGCCATCAGCGCATTCTCCAAATTAAAATCTAAAAGTGAAGGTTTTTTTCTTGACTACATAGTAAAGCGGAGATTGCGAGCAGCTTTCTCGCCCCACTCTTCATTGCCTGACCACGAGATTCGCCCAGCGCGTATTTCCTCTTCAGGGTCTATTCTNCCGCAGGCAAGCATGATAAAGCTTGTACTATTTGCGACGAGCTCCACTGACGGNCTATTTATCTCATCGACTACTTTTGCTCTTCCATCGACGTTGACGAACATATCTCTTTCGATTCCTCCGTTCAGTCGAAATCCGATGCTCATACCTTCAGGCAGACCTATTTTTTTTCCNACAATGTAACCCAAAGATCCATGCACTTCATCGAGTGCTATGTCAGCGTGTACACCGGAGTCGTTTGTTTCAANCCCGAGCGGAAGAGTGATATCTCTTTGGTGTACCCAAAAATCAAAGACACGAATATTCATAAAACGTCCATATGTTCCTGCNCCTACAGGTGTCATACAGGGAGTATCCCACCCAGTTTCATCAAGTTCTGCAAGCTCTCTTCTTCGTTCTTCCANGATGTTTCTGGTTTTTTCAATAAAACTTGTGTTGTCCCATTCACTTGATGTTTTTTCAAATTCTGCCATTTCCCCAAAGGGTGGCCATTCCTCTGGGTTGCTCGGAGACCAGCCAAGAAGAAGATTTTCNATTCCAGAGAGGTGGACCCCAACGCCACGCATATCCCAATCAGGACAAAGAGACTGAANACCCCACTGTTCTTCAGATAGGTTTTTTAGAAGTTCTTCGTACTCTGAAAAACATATCTCGAGCGCTTCGGTAGTTATATCTTGTGTTGTCATGCAAACTCTTCTTAAATTCTGTGGGCCAGTAATTTTAGGATTTTGTTAAGTTTCCCAATATGGAGAAACTACTTGACTTTTTATCGTAAAGGCGAAATTTCGTAAATAGATTCGTCAGTTAGTGAAACACTTTCTCATCCCATAAGGTGAATAACAGGAATTCACAGGAGGAACGATGGCCGGACTTGAAACAACGCCAGAAATGTTTGATTTGAGAATGTCGGAAGAAGTCCGACCACTTTTTGATTCAGTAAAGAAATTTATCGCCGAAGAAGTTGACCCCCATACAAAAGAATTTTTTCGACTTGGTGAAGGCCGAGAAGAACGGTGGGGATATGGAGAAGGACAACTAGAGCTTCTCGATTCAATTAAAGCCAGAGCAAAAGAGCAAGGGCTCTGGAATTTTTTCCTCCCAGATGCTGAAACCGGCGAAGGTTTAAAGAATCTTGACTATGCCTATATCGCCACGGAGTTAGGAAAGAATCCGATAGCTTCAGAAAGCCTGAACTGTTCAGCTCCTGATACAGGAAACATGGAAGTACTCGAACGTGTCGGCACATCAGAGCAGAAAGAACAATGGTTGAAACCACTTCTTAACGGTGAGATTCGATCAGCATATGCAATGACAGAACCAGATATCCCCTCATCCGATGCGAAGAATATCTCTTGCANAGCTGTACTAGATGGTGATGAGTGGGTAATCACNGGAGAGAAATTTTACATCTCAGGGGCTGGTGACCCTAGATGTAAAATCATGATCTGTATGGTCCAGACGAATCCGGATGGCCCCCCGCATAAGAGACAATCGCAAATTCTTGTTCCAATGGATAATCCCGGTGTAGAGATACTCGGGCCAATGCATGTTTTTGGAAAGGATGACGCACCACATGGCCATATGCACCTCCGATTTAATGATTGTCGAGTGCCCAAAGACAACATACTTCTCGGAGAGGGGCGAGGATTTGAAATTTCCCAAGTACGACTAGGGCCGGGAAGGATCCATCACTGCATGAGGTCAATTGGTGCCGCAGAGAGAGCCATAGAACTTATGGTAAAGCGAGGATTAACTCGAGAAGCCTTCGGGAAACCTATAGCGAGTCTCGGAAAGAATATCGAAGTGATAGCGAAAGCCAGAATAGAAATTGAATCCATGCGTCGTATGGTTCTTACTGCAGCAAAAGCTATGGATGAGCTGGGAAATGAGGCAGCTCGAGTATGGGTAAGCGCGGTGAAGGCAATGGTCCCCATCCGAGTGTGCCACATTATTGATGAAGCAATTCAGTTCCATGGTGCAGCAGGCGTTTCCCAATGGACTCCTCTCGCTGACATGTATTCGGGCCAGCGAACACTTCGATTAGCCGATGGNCCAGATGAAGTTCATTGGTTTGTTGTGGGTAGGGCAGAGTTACGTCGCTGGGAAGAAGATGGCGGAATCAAATACGATCCAAAGGTTGCCTATTACTCCGAAGATGACGAATCGGTTCTAACCGCAAGAATCTAACCCCAACACTGTTGTTACGAAGGATGGATTCATGGACGACACCTCAAATGCCCCCAAATTTCACATCGACAGGACCCAATATGGAGATGGCCTTCTCAAATGGTTTATAGAAGCTCATCCTGATCACACAAATGTTTCAATCAGCGATATTGATATTCCTGTTGCTACCGGATTCTCAAACGAAACAGTCTTCTTTGATGTTTCATCAGATACTAATGACGGTGTTCATAACGGCAAATACGTTGCCCGAATAGAGCCCGAAGATGGTGGTATGTTCCCAATCCAAACTCCAGATTGTGAAATTTCTGTTGCCCTACAACAACGAGTCATGACGACAGTCCAGCAAAACAGTGAGGTACCAATTCCTACACTCGGGAAACTTATAACAAAGCCATATATTGGACTTCCTTTCTTTGTCATGGTTCACGTAGAAGGGAGAGTTCCCTCAGATAGACCGCGGTATACCGAAGAGGGGTTCGTTGTTGAGGAAGCTACTGAGCGCCAACGAACAGAAATGGTTCATAGTGGCTTAGAAGCGATGGCAGGAATTCATCAGATTGACTGGGAGAAAGCGGATNTGCACTGGTTAAACCCATGTGAAGGAAAACCTACGCAAGCAAAACAACTTCAAATTTACCGAGAGTACGTGGAAAAAGAACTTGCTGGTCGAGAGCATCCAGTTATGGACTATGCGCTCGATTGGCTTGAGGCGAATAACCCTAAGGATGACCGCATCGGTTTAAGCTGGGGAGATGCTCGGTTAGGGAACATTATCTGGAATGATTATTCACCTGCGGCTGTCGTTGATTGGGAAGCGTGTTCATTATGCCCAACAGAAGCTGACCTTGGNTGGTGGCTAATGTTTGACAGAATGTCATTTGATGACGTTGATGTGGAGAGACTGGCTGGCTACCCAACGAGAGAAGAGCAGNCTGCATATTATGAAACCATTTCAGGAAGAGAAGTCCGAAATCCGCATTATTGGGAAGTATTCGCAATAATGCGATTTTGCGCAATCTTTATTCGACTCGGTGATCGCTTAACAAACTCTGGTCTTCTTCCACCTGAAATGAACCCATCTGTTGGCAANATGGTTACNAGGTCACTCGCAAATATTCTTGAGATAGATAATCCAACGCCAAGTTTGATTGGCTAAGACTAGTTATTTCGTGCCCGCATTCCTCCATCAACAGGGATGGCTGCTCCAGTTATATATGAAGCTGAGGGAAGGACCAAGGAAAGCGTGATATGCGCGACTTCTTCAGGGTTTCCAAATCTTTTTAAAGCTGTTCTTCGCCGAGCAAAAATTTCTTTCGCATCTNACGGAATTTTCTCAGTCATTCCTGTATGAATTGGGCCCGGACACACAGCGTTGACAGTTACTCCTAATGGCCCCAATTCAACAGCTAGAGCTTTGGTCAGGCCAACAACCCCATGTTTAGACGCAGTGTATGGACTAAGTTTTGATGAACCACCAAGCCCTTCTGTACTTGCGATATTCACAATTCGNCCATCTTGATTACGTTTTAGATCATCCAGACAAGCCCGAATGAGCCGCATTTGAGCATCTAAATTAACTGAGAAGGTCGCCCGCCATAAGTCTTCGAAATCGTCTTCGGCAATGGGGCCCCCAACACTCACACCTGCGTTATTGATAAGAATATCTACTGGCCCTAAATCAGATTTAACTTTTGAAGCGAGCTCGGAAATCGCTGAACTGTCTTCTAGATCAACTTCATACCCAGTAGCTGACCGACCAGCATCCTGAATTTCTTCGACAACTTGCTCAACTCCACTAGCNTTAATNTCNCAGACAGCGACACTAGCGCCTTCATCGCTAAGTAGATGAGCAGTCGCACGTCCCATCCCGCTAGCAGCGCCCGTCACAATTGCAACACGGCCGTCAATAGATCTACTTAATTCGCTCAAAGATCCCACATGATGACTCTACATCACCAATAAACCGAAACTTCAATGAAGAAACCACGAATTCCTCCGTTGGCGGGTACGGTTGCCACAGATCAGAACAATAGAGGCTTAAATGGATGAAGCGAATGACATAATTCCTCGAAGCGCATGGCTTACTCTAGCCGTCACATCAATTGCTGCTTTTATGATCGCAATAGAAACATCAATTATCTCCCTTGCCTTACCTCAACTGCGTGATGGATTTCCTGAAGCATCTGAAAGCAAACTGTCTTGGATTATCAACGCATACACTATTGGTGTCGCATCACTACTGCTCGTCTCTGGTTGGCTTGCAGATCGATACGGCAGAAAGAAATTATTCTTCTGGGGATTATTCATCTTTCTTGTNGCATCATGCGCTGCAGGACTNGCCCCATCAGCAAATTTCCTCATAGGGGCGCGAATATTGCAAGCCATTGGAGGAGCTATGCAATATCCAGCAGGGTTAGCTCTCTTATTAGCAGCATTTCCTCCATCAAAAATCCAAACAGCGATTGGAACATGGGGGGCAATGGGTGGACTCGCTGCGGCACTCGGTCCATCATTGGGAGCGTTATTAGTCGATGCGTTTGGCTGGCAAGCGGTCTTTTTCATAAACGTACCAGTTGCCGGACTAGTGATTATCTTCGGCCCAAGGTGGGTTCCAGAAAGTGTTAGCGATTCAATACCCAGCAAAGTAGATCTCATCAGCGTCCCACTCGCATCCCTAGGTGTGGGCATGGCAATCCTAGCTATTACACAAGGAGACAAATGGGGATGGTCATCGCTCAGCCTAATTTTTTCATTTGTGCTTGCTGGGCTTTTAGTTACGGCATTTGTAATCCGGTCACAACGACATTCGGCGCCGCTCTTTGATCTAGCCCTGTTCAGGCTCAAGACATTTTCAGTGGGGATGATAGGGACAGTCTTCTTCATGGTCGCCTTTTTCTCGTGGCTCATTTCACTACCAACATTTATCCAAAGCGTGTGGGGGTGGTCAGTGCTCAAGACAGGGTTTGCTATTGCCCCAGCACCACTTTTGACAGCATTCGTTTCACCACCAGCTGGAAGAATAGCGGAACGAATTGGAAATGGACCCTTATTAACCATAGGAGGGGTATTTGGCGCAGCTGGGCTCAGTCTTCACCTCATCTTCACAAAAATAGAACCCGACTATATCAAAGGAATTTTCATCCCGGGTGTCCTTATCGGTTTCGCTGCCGGATTCGGATTCGCTCAACTTATTGGAGCGGCCATGCGAGACGTCCCCAGAGATAAATTTGGAATGGCTGGTGCTGGAAGAACAACAATCTTTCAGTTAGCTCTAGCGTTAGGAGTTGCCCTTGCGTTCACTATTATTGGACGGCCAGATAACCCACAAGAAGCCCTCGATGGCTTACAAGCAACATGGATCTTAGGAATCGCCTGTTACATTCTTCAAATATTTCTCTTCGCCTTCTTCGGTGGATCAACTAAAACAACAAAAACCAAATCAGCTAGGTTAACGACATGAAGCAAAAAGGCATTAACCGAATTGTCGTGGGTGTGCGGGATTTCGAAGAAGAAAAAATACTTTTAAAAACTTCTAAGTGAGTTCATAAATCGCAAGTAGCCGGACTTATTTTACCTTTTGAATAAGTGAGGCTAATCTTCAAACATCGCATTTTAATAGTCCAATTAATTTGCTAACTATT
>PBPU01000011.1 GCA_002724825.1 Acidimicrobiaceae bacterium | reverse complement strand
AGCCGTCAGCATCAGATACGGAACTCTATTATTATTGTTTATTTCATTCTGGAATGTCAGAGGACGCAAATATCCTTATTGACGGTTTTACCCCCGTCACAACACCTTCAGTAGAAGCAACAATTGAAATCACAAATAATTCGGCTAGTCATTTTTTAATGAGCTCATCTGGAAAAAGCTTCAACGATCCTACAATTACATTAATTAGAGGAAAGACTTATGAATGCTGTAACAGGCGTTAGTGGGTCTGGCCCAGCTTACGTATTTGCACTAGCCGAAGCTTTAGTAAATGCCGGTATAGATGAGGGTTTAGGTTATGAAGATGCAGATCTTCTAGTCCGTCAAACACTTCTTGGGGCTGCGGCTCTGCTTTCACAATCAGGTAAAAGCCCAAAGGAACTTCGTGAGGCGGTCACATCACCAAATGGAACTACTGCTGCCGCAATATCTATTTTTGAGCAGATGGGATTCCAAGGAATTCTTCTTGACGCAGTATCAGCTGCTACTCAAAGAGCAGAAGAGCTTGGATCCTAAATTTTCTTTTTGAATTTGTTGTTGGATTTGCACTTTTCTCTCAATGCCCTAAGGTGACGCCGAACAGTCTTTAAGGAAGTAGATGTCGAACGTCGCGAACAACTCATCAGAATTCATGACAGTAAGTGAGGTTGCAGACCTCATGAGAGTTTCATCGATGACAGTTTATCGATTGATTAAGGCTGGTGAGATTCGTGCTGCCCGAGTTGGTAAATCATACCGAATCCGTGAAAGCGATGTAGATCAATATCTTGCAGATCGATATAACCAGACGGGTTAATCTTATTCTCAAAAAATCTGTATAGAATTCCCGCTATTCCAATACGATTAGATCATGGAAAGTACGCGGAACCCTACAATCAGCTTCCTCAGTGACTTTGGAACTAAAGATGAATTTGTGGGTGTTGTGAAATCAGTAATTCATTCCCTCGCTCCTAATTCAAAATTAATTGATATCACTCATGAAATTAAAGCTCACGACATTCGATCGGGTGGGTTAACCCTTGCACGCTCTGCACAATATTTAGATAGAGGCATTATTCTCGCTATCGTTGACCCCGGTGTAGGTGGGTCACGCAAGGAAGTAGCCATCGAGGTAAATGGGGGTGACTATGTCTTAGTTGGTCCTGATAACGGTTTACTGCCGCCGGCAGTAGCAATGCTAGGGGAGTCTACGCGTGCAGTTGAACTCACTAATTCTAAATTTCACTTACCTTCCCTCTCCTCCACATTTGCCGGTAGAGATATATTTGCTCCTGTGGCAGCTCACTTAACTCTAGGTATTCCACTTGATGAGTTAGGGGACTTAATTCCCGTTCACTCGCTTCAGCCTGGAATACTTCCAGTAGGTGGAGTCAATGGGGAAATAGTTTCTGCAGAAGTGCTTTGGGAAGATCGTTTCGGGAATCTACAACTCAATCTTGCTCCAGAAGACATTCAAGAACTCGGGGAAACATTTATGCTTCGATTTGGGGAAATGTCGAGACGAGTGACAATGGCTAAAACATTCGAGGAAATCCCTAGTTCCGAAGTAGGTCTCATTGTAGATTCCTGTGGGCTTCTTAGTATTTCGATGTACGGACGCTCCGCAGCGGAAGAACTAAAACTCCATGAAGGCCAGCAGGTAGAGCTCACACCAGCAGAAGACAACCACAGAAACATTGTCCCAGTTACGCTTAGAACAGAACGATGAGGAACGCTACAACAATTGCCGTATTTGTTCTGATAGCAGTAATTCTTATTGCTTCAGTTACTCAGTTATTTTTTCTAGCAAGATAGAAAAACGAGGCATTAAATTCTTAATTATCGAACTCCCTTCTTTGCAAAAAACAAGGTATGTTAGAGGTGAGGCGAAAAAAGAAAATAAATCTGAAATCAAAAAATTGATTTCAATTTGGCAGATTTCTGAAGTCTCGGCGAAGCTAGAAATAACCCATATCGGGTGATAGATCAGTAAAGGCTCTCACAGCGTGTCTCTTGTAGTTATCGGAGTAAATAATAGGACAATGCCCCTCGATCTCTTCGAGCAATTTGCTATAGGAGAAGAAGCATTACCTAAGGCTTTAGCCGGAGTCCACGGTTGTCGGAATATAAGCGAAGCAATCGTTCTTTCAACATGCAACAGGACTGAGGTTTACGTATATGCAGAAAAATTCCATGGCGCCTATCAGGACGTCCGAGATTTCTTCGCTGAAACTGCTCAAATAGCGCCGGAAAGTTTCAACGATTACCTATACGCCCATTATGACAGTGACGCTATCCAGCATCTTTTCTCGGTCACTTGTGGTCTTGACTCAGCAGTTGTTGGCGAAAACGAAGTTCAACACCAGGTGAAAGTTGCATGGGAACGAGCCCGAGAAGAAGGTACTTGTGGAACCGTGATCAATGAAGCATTCCGCAGAGCTTTAGAAGTCGGAAAGCGAGTACGAACACAAACTGATTTGTCAAGGAACAGCTCTTCCGTTGCGAAAGCCTGTGTTGAGATGGCAAATCACCAATTAGGAAATTTAGCAGATCAAAGGATTCTTGTTCTTGGCGCTGGAGAAGTTGGGGAAGGTGTTGCAACTTCCTTAGCTACATTGGAAACTGGTCATATTTCTTTTATTAATCGGAGCTTTGAACGTGCTCACGAACTAGCTAAACGTATTGATGCAGAAGCCATTCCATTTGAAAAAATTAACGAGGCACTCTCTAGTTGTGATGTTCTTCTGACCTCGACTGCTTCAGATTCCGCCATATTTGATCGAGCACGTCTTGAGACAATAATGGACGGTAGAAAAGGAAAAGAACTTCTAATTATAGATATTGCTGTACCTCGTGATGTCGACCCTGCAGCAGCTTCTATTGATGGAATAACTCTCTTTGATATCGACGCCCTTTGGTCATTCCGTACCAAAAATTCTCTAATTAGCAATGACGGTGCATATTTGGAAGCTCGAGAAATTATTTCTGAAGAGGTAGTTCGATACCTTGAACAACAATCTGCCCGCCAAGTTGCTCCGCTAATAGCTGGATTTCGAAATAGTGCTGAAGAAATTAGACAGGCGGAGCTTAAAAGATTTGAAAGTCGGCTTGCTAGTTTGTCTGAAGAGCAGCGAAATACGGTTGAGTCTCTTACTCAAGGAATATTGGGAAAGATTCTGCATGAACCTACTATTGCGATGAACGAGGCTGCTGGGTCACCTCGAGGTGATCGACTTGCAGAAGCTCTTCGTGAACTATTTAACATCTAAGCTTTTCATCACGTAGATTAGAAAAATGAAACTTGTCGCTGCTACGCGTGGCAGTCCTCTTGCTTTATGGCAAACACAATATGTTGCCACCCTTCTGAAGCCTCTCGGTGTGGACGTCGAGCCATTGATTGTGCTTACTTCTGGTGATAAGGATCAAGAAGCTCCTATTCATCAGATTGGAGGAAAAGGTGTTTTTGCGAAAGAGGTACAAAGCGCAGTTCTAGAGAACCGTGCCGATTTTGCTGTGCATTCACTTAAGGATCTTCCTTCCTCAACACCTGAAGGTTTGCAGTTAATCGCAGTTCCTAGAAGGGGGGACCCCAGAGACGCTCTTGTGGGGTCTTCGTTGAAGGGCTTACCGATAGGCGGCAACGTAGCTACTGGTTCTGTTCGGAGGAAATCCCAGTTATCGGCTCTTCGACCTGACCTCAAATTTCACGAACTTCGAGGGAATATTGAAACAAGGTTAGCTAAAGCAGAAAATTTTGATGCCATTATCATCTCTGCAGTAGCGCTAGCACGGTTAGGGCTTCAGCCCGAAGTTATAGAAATACTTGAACCTGAAGTCATGCTTCCTCAAGTTGGTCAGGGGGCTTTGGGAATTGAGACCAGAGCAAATGACCCTAAAACAAATGAATTGCTATCACATATTCAGGACCCTGTTACTCGAAGAGAAGTAGATGCTGAAAGGTCCTTCCTTGCTCAGGTAGGAGCTGATTGCAAAAGCCCAATTGCGTGCTATGCGATTCATGAACATAGCCAAATACGCCTTCGNTCACTTGTAGCCAACGAAGATGGAGAGNTAATTTTAACTGACGATAGAACCGGAGATGACGCAATAGACCTAGGAAAGTTTGCCGCTAATGCATTAATAGCGAAAGGAGCAAGGCGCTTATTTCAACCATAATGGATATTTACGCGACCTGTTTTTAGAGGGGTACCAGAAAATATGACATCCGGAAACCACGTATCTCTAACTGGAAAAAAAATTGTTCTTACGAGAGCAAGACATCAAATAAACCAAATAGAAACTCAGCTCCTCCTTTANGGAGCAATTCCTATCGTAATCCCTACTGTCGAAATCACCGACCCTCCAGATCCCTCACCNATTAATAGAGTCTTTGCCGAAGGGATTACTCCAGAGAGCTCTGGCGGTTTTTCACGATATGGACGTTTGAAATATGAATGGATAATCTTCACATCAGCTAATGGAGTCGAGAGATTTATCAACCACAGAGATGATTGGATACGTCGCCATAGTTCCGGTGATATCGGGTTAAATGACAGCTCCTTACCTTCTTTCGATAATGTCAAGTTCGCCGCTATAGGACCAGGGACAGCTCGTGCTATGACTGAAGTTGGCCTTGATTACAAAATGTACGCAGATGACTTTGTTGCCGAAGGGCTTGTAGAGAAATTTCAGGAAATAGAGCCAGACTCATCAAATGAGTTCAAAGGGCGTATTTTGTTACCGAGAGCGTTAAAAGCTCGAAATATTCTTCCGGATTCGTTGCGAAAAATGGGATGGNTTGTCGAAGACGTTCCTGTATATCAGACAATCGTTCCCAAAGTTGAAGCCGGNTCTGAAGAGCTACTTTCATCCNCCGATGCGATTGTATTCATGTCGTCATCAGCGGCCAAGAACTTTATCCATATGTTCGGAAAGGAGTACTTACCTGAAGTTATTGTTTCAATCGGCCCCATCACAAGCCAGACGATTCTTGACTGTGGATTCACGCATACCATTCAAGCTTCTCCCAGTTCGGTTGAAGGAATAATCGCAGGATTAATTGACTATTACGCAACTAATTAGGTTAGAGGCGTTATTTTTATACAATTTACAGNTAGTTCGGTAACCTCNCCCCTCCGAACAGCCGCCACTAACTTATAGACTGTAGNTGTGTCTTTCCCCAACAAAAGATTACGCCGGTTACGTAAAACACCGGCTTTACGGCGTTTGGTTGCCGAAACCAGACTGAATGTAGATGACTTAGTCGCGCCCCTTTTTGTGCGAGAAGGTATCGATGACCCCGTTTCTATCCCTTCGCTAAGTGGAGTACAGCAACATACACGCGAGTCGTTGGTTAAGGAAGTAAGAGAACTCCAATCACTTGGTGTCCCCGGTATTATTCTCTTTGGCATTCCCGAAGAGAAGGACCCTCAGGGTTCTCAAGCATGGAATCCTGATGGAGTTGTACAACTCGCTCTAAAGGACTGCAGAGACGAAGTCGGTGAAGATATGGTGCTTATTGCTGATCTTTGTATCGATGAATATACCGATCATGGCCACTGTGGAGTAGTTCGNGAAGATGGGTCAGTTGACAATGATCAGACGATTAACATCTACGGAAGAGTTGCTCAAGCACAAGCACGGGCGGGTGCTGACATTGTCGCCCCAAGCGGGATGATGGATGGGCAGGTCCGAGCTATAAGAGAAGCACTTGATAAGGACAACCATGAGGAAGTTGCGATCCTNGCGTATTCAGCTAAGTACGCCTCAGGACTATATGGACCTTTCCGAGACGCAGTNGATGTCACAATTGCTGATGGAGGGGACCGAAAAACCTATCAACAGGATTGGCGAAACCGACGGGAAGCATTAGCTGAAATCCAAGCAGACGAAGAAGAGGGTGCAGATATGATCATGGTGAAACCTGCAATTTCATATCTCGATATTATTGCCGAAGCAAGAAATATAACAGATTTACCAATAGCTGCTTACCACGTCTCTGGTGAATATGCGATGATCAAGGCTGCAGCAAGCCAGAACCTTATAGACGGCGACGTTGTCGCCCTAGAACAGCTAACAGCTATAAAACGTGCTGGAGCAGATTTNATTCTTACATATCTGACTAGAGAAATAGCCGAAACACTGTGAGCGAGGAACTTTTTTCTCGGGCGAAACTCGTTATTCCTGGCGGGGTGAACTCCCCAGTTAGATCATTTCGCTCAGTTGGGGGCACTCCTTATTTTGTCAGCCGCGCTGAGGGCCCATACGTCTGGGATAGTGAAGGAAATCGCTATATAGACTTCGTCATGAGCTATGGCCCGGCTATCGCAGGCCACTGTCCGCCCCAAATTATTGATGCGATTCAACAAGCATCTGGTAATGGAACCTCATACGGTGCACCAACTNTGGCNGAGNTTGAAATGGCCGAAGAAATATCTCAACGCGTTGATGGGGTNGATACTGTTCGACTCGTATCAAGCGGTACGGAAGCNACCATGACAGCTGTCAGACTCGCTCGGGGGGCNACNGGACGAGACAAGATCGTGAAATTCTCTGGGCATTATCACGGTCATGCAGACAGTCTTCTNGCTGCGGGNGGCAGCGGAGTNGCTAATCAGGGAATCTCTGGCTCATCGGGTGTTCCATCNAGCGCGGTTGCAGATACGATCGTCGCGCCATGGAATATAATTCCCGAGCTGGATTCATCTATCGCAGCACTCATACTTGAGCCAATACCGGCCAATATGGGAGTTGTTCCAGCGGGTGAAAATTTTTTGCAGGAATTACGAAGCCTGTGCGACAAGCATGGGGTACTTCTGATCTTCGATGAAGTCATTACCGGATTTCGAATTGCCAAGGGCGGAGCTTCCCAGTGGTATGGCGTAACACCCGACTTGTGGTGTTTCGGAAAAGTAATCGGCGGTGGGCTTCCTATGGGCGCATACGGCGGTTCATTAGAAGTCATGAGCAACATAGCTCCTGTTGGTGATGTCTATCAGGCAGGAACTTTATCGGGTAATCCAATCGCTACAGCCGCAGGACTCGCCCAACTTCAGCTCCTTGACGATAGTGCCTACGAACGTCTGGGAATAATTGCAAATCGACTTAGTAAAGGACTAAATGATGCATTCACTGACGCTGGAATAGATGCTGTTATACCGCAAGTAGGTTCCCTTCTTAGCATCTTCTTCACACAGGTATCTCCAACAAACTTTGACGAAGCTCAAAATGCTGCGGAGAATGGACAATACAGACGATTTTTTCATTCTATGTTGTCTCGGGGAGTCGCTTTAGCTCCGGGACCCTACGAGGCATTATTCCCTAGTCTTGCCCATACAGATGAAGTGATCGACCGAACTATAGAAATAGCTCATGAGGCCGCTTTGGAAATTGCGAGTTAGCAACTCTTACATATTGCGTCTATAAATCATCTTTTCTCATGTGGTATTGAGTTACGAGAGAGCGAGTAGAGCAATCGTGCGCCATGCTGCTAGGAACTCCTGCAAGATCACTAGCCACATTGTCAACTAATGACTTTCCAAGCTCAACTCCCCACTGATCGAAGCTATTTATTTGCAAAAGAGCACCAATGGTAAAAACCTTATGTTCATATAAGGAGATAAGTTGACCTAAGACAAAGGGATCTAAACGATCTGCCAAAATCGTTGAGCTTGGACGATTCCCAACTGAAGACGAATGTCCATTTCTTTGCGGCTCTCCCATTGCAAGCGCTTGACTTTGAGCGAAGCAATTCGCAAGGAGGGCTTCATGCTGTCGATAAACAACATCGTTATCAACACCTCCTCTGGTCGGAGCGGGATTTGCGAAAGCTATAAAATCCACAGGAATAACAGTTGTTCCTTGATGCAGGAATTGAAAAATAGCATGCTGGGCATCAGTTCCTACTCCACCTAGAATCGCTGGCCCAGTTTCGTAATCAATTAAGTTTCCTTCGATATCAACATTCTTCCCGTTACTCTCCATCTCAAGCTGTTCTAGGTACGCAGGAAAAGACGCAAGGTCATTTGCATAAGGGATGACAGCCTGAGTGTGGCATGACATAAAATTCCTGTTCCAAATACTAATTAAACCCATCAAGACAGGAATATTTTCTATCAATATCGCCGTTTCAAAGTGCTGATCCATCTTGCGGCATCCGTCAAGCAGCGTCTTAAAATTATCAGGCCCTACAGCAATCATAACGGCAAGGCTTGTTGCTGAAGAGACAGAGAACCTCCCCCCAACCCAGTCCCAAATTGGGAAAATATTATCTGAAGCAAAACCGTAGCTTTCCGCCTTGTCACTGTTAGCAGTGACAGCAACAAAATGTTTC
>PBPU01000087.1 GCA_002724825.1 Acidimicrobiaceae bacterium | reverse complement strand
TCTCTGTACTCTTCATCGAGAAAAAAGGCATTGACGATCCTGTCGGAGCAGTATCAGTTCATGGAACATGCGGTATTTGGGGAGTTCTATCGATAGGTCTCTTCGCCCGATACGATGACGCATTCCTTGGCCGAGATGACGCTGGCCTCTTCTACGGAGGAGGACTCGATCAACTGTGGGTCCAATTCCTTATGGTGTTGATCATTATCACCTGGACAGCTATCGCTGCTGGGATCGCATTCCAGATCATCAAGAAAACAACTGGCCTTCGGGTATCTCCTGAAGAAGAAGCTGCTGGTCTTGACATTAGCGAGCATGGAGCTGCCGGATATCACCTTGAAACAACTAACTAAGTCTTCCTCTTTGGTCTACTGAACAGTTGGGCCCTTCTCCTGTCAGTAGATTTAGAGAGGATGTTAGATGCGGGAGTTACCTTCTGAAAGCGAGGTAACTCCCGCACTAGGTTTTACTATCGAAACAGCGTTATGGGTGGAGCATTTGATTTTAAGTTTCTATTTCCAGTCAACGATTAGTCCGTTTATTGCCGGATACTCAGTAACAAAATTCTGACCTTCTTCGACCATAGTTATTATCCGAATAGAGAATGGTTCATGCTGTTGGCCTTCATAGTGAAGATAATCTCCACTTGAGACTGCTATGGATCTTCCATCCGGAGACCATGTTGGGTATAGGTCAACGTTCCAGTCATTGGTTAAGCGGAGAATAGAACTACCATCAGCGTCCATGACATAAAGTTCATCGCTGCCTATGACCCCCTCACAACCATCAGGATGAAGTTTTAGGTTTTCGCTACTTATAAATGCAATTTGATTACCGTCAGGTGACCATGAGAATGATGACTTAACTACTCCCCTATAGCCACATTCGGTATCTGTGACCGTTGTTCCTGTGTCAGTTAGCTGCCGAATATTCTGACCATTAGCGCCCATGATGAAGATATCGTTTCCACCGCTACTCATATTGGGAACTGACCAATCCTCGTACCATTGAAGAAATCCTATTTCTAATCCATCTGGTGACCAGATCGGATTCCCGTATCGGTTATTTCCTTCTGGCGTAAGTTGGGTAAGGCCACTTCCATCAATATTCATAGTGAAAATATGGTTACAACTATAAAATTCTGCACATTCGAATGACTGTGTAAATACGACTTGTGTTCCGTCCGGTGATATGTCCGAAACCCAAGGCAAAATATTTTCAGTTAATTGAGTTCGCTCCCCATTCTCTAGATTGAGTTGAAAAAGTGCATGGTCCCCATCTCTTTGATCTGTTGTTACTTCTGGATGATCCGTTATAAAAACGACTTGATTGGTCTCATCAAACATAATGATTGGAATGCCGAAAAGATTTGGTCCGCCGAATGCTTCATCAGGGAATAAATCTGAGCCTTCTGCAATTAATTGGGTTTCTCCAGTATGAGGGTCAAGAGTATACAAGTCATTTGTTACTTGATCTGTAAACACAATCCCTTCAAAAGCAGCACTGTCAGGTTCCGGTGCTGATGAACTTGGAGAGGTTTCTTCGGTGGCATTTTGCTCATATGAAACATCGGCTGAAGTCTCATAAGATGAACTATTTACCGGTGTTTCGACACTCGTTTCTGAATTGGGCGATTGTGCATCCCCTGTATTTTGTGAATTTGAACAAGCTGCTAGTAGCAGTGCCGACGCACAAAAGATTCCACTGACTATCCGATGGGTTGAAATGCATGATTTATCATTTTTTTTAATAGAGAACATATCTTTTTCTTTCTGTTAGGTTTCAAGAAGTAGACGAAACTTGGGGTGTTTCCTAACACCCCAAATAGAAAAGATTTGGAACTTCTAAGAATCACATTGGAGACCTAGCAATAGATATTGAAGCGCGTATGAGATTTATTTTCTAGATGTTATGTTCATGCATCTGGTAGAGCAATAAAAGCGACTAACACATAGTGAGAGGCAATCCCACATATAACACAAAAATGAAAGATCTCATGAAAGCCAAATAATGTTGGCCAGGGGTCAGGCTTCTTTATTCCGTAAACGATTGCGCCAATTGTGTGGAACACTCCGCCAAGAAGCAACAATGTGAAACCTGATGTGCTTAAAGCAATCCAAAACTCGTGTATGACCATCAGCGCGGACCACCCAACAATTATGAAAAGGGTGATGAGAGTAGTTTGAGGAGCAGTTGGCCAAAAAATCATCACTAGTACTCCCAACAATGCGCCGATCCAAACGGCAAGTAGGACAGTGACTGCAGCGGAACGCGGAAGTAAGTACC
This sequence comes from Acidimicrobiaceae bacterium, assembly GCA_002724825.1. GTDB lineage: Bacteria > Actinomycetota > Acidimicrobiia > Acidimicrobiales > UBA8592 > UBA8592. The sequence goes on along the minus strand of PBPU01000087.1, from coordinate 5,277 downwards.
AGGAAATAGGCGTGTACGTTGCAGCAATTGTGACGAAGATCGTTGCGTGATCTAAACGTCGTAGCAGGTCATGAGCTCGAGCGTTCCATGAAAAACCGTGATAGAGGGAACTCACACCAAAAAGTGCCACTACTGCGAGAGAATAGAAGGNAGCCANTANCNTCCCNTGAGCNGAACTACTTATNAGTATTGGACAAAGCGCTATTGCNGCAAAAAATGCAGTTATATGCGACCATCCACGAAAAGAGGGTTTTGGAGCAAGATGCATNGGAATAGGGCTGTCCACAATCCAACGCTAACATCTGTATTAAATTCTCAGACCTGTGGTTAGGTTCTTAACGTTCTTGTTCATGCATATTCGTAGAGATAATTATCAGATCTAAGCACAAGCGATGTAGACGTCCATGGCCCACGCTGATGGTACTTTCCCTTCAGAAATACTGTCCTCCAACTCAATAAACCAGCGGACCGCCTGTGTTTCGGTTCCTTGTGACCTCAAATGGTTAACCAGTCCCTGGTATAAACACCGACAGGTTATCGCAACCTCACTCCGGTCAACATCCACATCAGANCTCGATACACAGTTCACCAGATACATTCTCTGTAAGTATGGNACTGATTCAGATCCAACGTCTTCTAGAAGCTCTTGTTGAATATCCATAAGCTCTGCGGGTAAGGGAGCNGGGCATTGATCAAAGGACTCTAATGAGTCACAAACACCGATGNCNATCGATGGGTTTTCTCCTTGAACCTTATCTCCNCCCTCTTGATCAATTTCAGGACTGGACCCGCTACATGCTGTAAGTGCAAGAACAAAAATGTACCCAATAATTCGCTTCATATATGTAAACGTTAGTGGCGCTAACGCTCTTATCGGCTGAGATGCTGGGTGTTTCTGCAGNTTTCTTTAGCGNGAANTANCATTTTGGGATACCTTTTGTCATGGATTCATCTGCGTTATATTCCGATGATTATAGAAAAAACCCAGAGAAAGTCTGGGAAGAAATGCGAAATGACTTCCCTGTCTTTTACGACGACATATCGAATATGTGGTGGGTATCTCGTTATGAAGATGTCAAAAATATTTTCATTGACTACGAAACGTTTTCCTCATCAACTTACGAGTTAACGACTGGNCAGGTTGTAGGGCCAACGCTTATATCTCGGGATGACTATGGGCATGTTGTCCGAAGGAAAATAGTCGCTCCCGATTTTGTAGGTAATAGGTTGAAATCNTATGAACAATTGATTGAGGATTGTGTCAGCAATCTTATTGANAACTTNGCTAGCACGAAGAGAATATCTTTGGTCGGTGAATTCAGTTCACAACTTCCCGTGGATGTTATTTCAGCGATACTTGGGATGGAAGGCGATGGCCAACTTTTCCGCCAATGGGTTACAGCGATGATTATGGGTTTAAATGACTCTCCAGAGTTACGACAGGAAGGACTTAACGCTAGTGAAGCTTTTTGTAATCACATAGCGCCATTACTAAATGAAGTGGACGATCCAGATCGCACTGACCATATTGCAAAAATAGCGAGAGCAGAAATAGAAGGAGAACGATTAACAGATGAGGAAATCACTGCATTTTGTGGACTTCTTTTTATAGCGGGTGGCGAAACAACGGACAAAGCTATCGCAAATATGTGGTGGAACGTCCTAAACCACCCCGAAGTATTAGAAGCTGTACTTGATGATGATTCGTTGTGGGAAAATGCTTTCAGCGAAACGATGAGAAGAACACCGGCAGTGATAAGCGAAGAACGATTTACCACCAGGCCAGTGGAACTGCATGGAGTAGAAATTCCAGAAGGGGCAAAAGTTCGAGCCTGCCTAGCAGCAGCGCATTTAGACCCAACGGTGTTCCAAGACCCATTAAGTTTTGATCTTTACCGCTCAGATATGAATCTCGGAAAAGAAAACAGGTCTGGTGTTTCAAAAGATAGCGAACGAAGCGGCCATTTTGGCTTCGGGCTCGGGAAGCATTTTTGTATTGGATATGAGCTTGCGCGGAACGAAGCCATAGTCGGGTCAAAAAGAATTCTTGAGCGCCTAGGTAGACCAAGTCTTCAAGATAATCAACAAGGTCCGGTTATCCAGGCCCGCAATTCATTCTTTGCTTGTAAAGAACTAATTGTATCTTTTCAAAAATAGGAGATAGGTGAAAGAATATGCTGTGCGTGGATACTAACTCTGATATTTCTAAAACGAATAGTAAAGGAATGACATGACTGAGAAGCAGATCCATCAACTCGAAGAGAAACAGAAAATTGTCGATCTCACTATCGCGTACACGTGGATTATTGACCATGGTCCACGGGAAAACCTTCGAGAGATTTTTACTGAAAATGCAGTATTCATTATCGATACAAGACACTTAAATGGTATTGATGAAATAAGAGGAAAGATTGAGAGGACGCTGGGAGGTTTATCTTCGTCTCAACATATTGTTTCGAATCATCAGGTATCCATCGATGGAGATACGGCTACGTCTCGTTGTTATCTTCATGCTCAACATACTCTTACTGGAACTGAAGGTGGCGATAACTATGTTATGGCCGGTAGGTATATCGATAAATTGGTTCGAGTCGATTCAGAGTGGCGTATCGCTGAGAGGCAATTAATGCTGGATTGGACTGAAGGAAACAATCGGGTTCTTGCGCGCAAAAAACCGCAAGAGTGAAAGCAATATGTTTTGTAATAGTTTCAACAGTGGCTTAAATTAAGACCATGGCTGGGGAAGTGACTCATCAGAGTCCTGAAGATATCGAAAACGAACTTGTTCGTAGAGGTCATGTTGTTACGTCGTGGGACAGCATTGGTGAAATAACTATTGAAGCGACCGGTGTTGAAACAAGTTCATACCGAATAGGCCTACCTTCTCTTGAATCATCCCCGACGGTCTTTAAAGCTTACTTCCCACCTGATTGCAGAATTGAAGCCCATACCCACGCATGTGATTATTCTGAAATTATTTTAGAAGGTACTCAGAAAGTCAGTGGAAAGTGGCTCTACCCCGGCGATATTCGTATAGGTCTGGCAAATAGAGGCTACGGTCCGCTTATTGCTGGACCTGAAGGGGTTACGGTACTGGTGATCTTCGCTGATGGGCATTGGCCCGCCGTTACTATTGGAGCTGGCGATGGAAGTACACTTGGCACAGGGGAATTACTGGACCGTTTCAGTGCTGCTGACGAAAATTAAAAGATCAGTTTTGACACCACACGTGGGTTAGTGATTGTTAGATGTAGTCCTTGAAGTTAGTAGCTAGTCAAGTAGGTGAGGCGCTCGCTTTTTAAGGCGAAGTAAATCAACAGCATTCGCGTTGAGCTTTTCAGTCAAGCCATCAACATGACGTAACGTTCCTTTATCCCAGCCGCCGAAATTTGTTCCAAATACAAGGCGTTCCGTTCCGATTTGTTCAAGAGCAAATTCAAATTCTTTGTCTCCGGTTACATGACAGTCAAACCAGAGGCGATCTAAGGCCGTATCGAATGCACCTGGTTCTCTGATCCATTCTGGGGAAGATGGGCGGCGTTCAGCTAAGGCTCTGAGTTTCGCCCGATGCATCATCGTGGACCCGCCACCATGAGAGATGCAAATATCGAGTTCGGGAAAGCGGCGAGAAACCCCTCCGAAGACAAGCATGGAGGTAGCGATCATTTCTTCGTAGGAGAATTCTATGACTAAATCAAGACTGTACTTTCTCATCCGTTGGTCCCGAAGAGGACCGTCGAGTCCGGATGCAGTTGGGTGGAGAAATAAGGGAACGTCTAGTTCAACGCATGCAGCGTAGAACGGGTCCATACGTTCATCATCTAAGTCAGTTCCGAAATCAGTTCCGATGTATCCGCCCATAAGTCCGTATTCTTTTACGCTGCGTTCGAGTTCAGCTATCGCTGCGTCAATATCCTGCATGGGAAGCGCAGCAAAGCCCACGAACCTGTCTGGATGTTTACTGATCACTGATGCTAAGTCTTCGTTGTGGGCTCGACAGAAATTAATCGCGTCAGCAGCAGGGATCCAGTGTAAGTATGTCAAGGGGTTCGGAGAAAGAGCTTGGACTCGGATTCCAGCTTCATCCATTGCTTCTAGCCGGAGGTTTGTTTGCATAAAGAGCGATTCACGGTACGGGACTCCTTCAAGGCGCCAGTCTCCGACTCTGAACCAAGTGGTTCCATCTTCATAGGCGCCAAGTTCTGGGCCGCATGTTGGACCAGCTGCTCCTAAGCTTCCTTCAAGAACTATATGTCCATGGACATCAATGAGACCGGTCACGAATCCCTCCCTTCTTTAAAAGCATAGTCTTAAAAATCAGAAGGTATTAATCCCTGAGTTGCGCTGGTGATTCTCAAGGGTTTCTTTTTTGGTGCGCCCTGTTTTCCTTATCTAGAATCAGGAATGAGTGAGAGGAGTAATTTGGAATCACAAGAAACGCAACGACTATTGGAAGCTGCCGATAAGCAAGAGATTAGAGATGTTCTTATGCGGTACGGGAGAGGTGTTGATCGTCTTGACGAAGACCTACTCCGCTCTTGTTACCATGATGATAGTTTCGATGATCACGGGCATTGGAAAGGAAACGGTCAGGATTTCGCGGCATTTATTGTTGAGTCACTGCGAGAGCGGTCGCATCACACAACACATGCTGTCGCGAATGTATTAATTGAAATAGACCCATTAGATCCAGACAGGGCAAGGTCAGAGGCATATAGTCTGGCGTACCTTAGAAGAAATGATGAAGATGGGACAGAATGGCTCGACTTCTTCTCAGGCCGGTACATTGACAAATTTGAACGCCGTAACGGAGAATGGAAAATAGCGCACCGGGTAGTTGTCCATGACTGGTCTATCTCCAACCCACTTGACGCCACTGCATTCCCTCTACCAATGGACTCATTCATTCAAGGAAAAAGAGATAAAACAGATCTTGTTTATCAATAGTCAAGGAATACAAAACTATGGCAGAACTCTTCGACTCATATCTGGAACACGCTATAGGCGGCACTCCACTAGTACCGTTGAAAAATATCTCATCTCCTTCATCAGGGCAAGTATGGGTAAAGCTTGAAAGCGGCAATCCCACTGGCAGCTATAAGGACCGGATGGCCTACGCTGTATTTAAAAACGCGTTCGCGAGAGGAGATATAACAACGGGCAGCCGTTTAGTCGAATACACAGGAGGAAGCACTGGGACGTCTTTAGCTCACATTGCATCCAGAACCGGCATACAATTCATCGCCGTTTCTTCAGATGCTTTTGCACAATCGAAAA
>PBPU01000086.1 GCA_002724825.1 Acidimicrobiaceae bacterium | reverse complement strand
ATTGCCTTGCCATAATGCTTGACGGATGAACAACTCTTCATCTTTAAGGATGAAGCTTTTTTTTGCTCCGGTCTTCAGCATTGACTGGGTTTCTTCTATTTGTCTTCCATCTTCGTTCATAATGTCTCTGAACATGACACGGCCATATTCTTGGCTAAATCGCTCTGCGACATTAGTCGATTTCGGGAAACATGTAGTGGAAAACCAGTGTGTTTTATCTACAGCCAGTGGTATGAATTGATGCGTGAAGTAGCTTCCTTGTGTTACCGCTAAGAAGAAAGAAGGGAAAAATACCTGCAACTCGAAGGACCAGTCACTGCTTCCTGTCGGGTTAACCCCCGGCGGAGCGAGAGCTGAGGATACTTCTTCGCCATCAACCATTGAAGCACTTGCGATAGTTGCCCCATACCCATACGCCTGCATTGCAAGTGGGCTTGGCATATGTTCCATATTGCCAAAAAGTGAAGCTCGGGCATGGCGACCAACAATGGCCATGTCAATAAAACGCGTGTGTGGATTCGCTTCGCTGATGTATGCATCTGGGAGTGAACGATTGTGTTGGAATGGCGTATGGCAAACTTCTTGGAAAGCATCTTTTACTAATTTCCAATTTGCATTAACTACCGTTTCAAATGTGAAGACTTGACCTGATGTCTCAGCGAAAGGGTAACCGTGAAGCCCTTTACCTAAATCACCCATGTATTCTTCAAGAGTTTCTTTCGGATTAGGGTCAACGTTGATGAATATAAATCCCTCCCAGGTATCGACACTCACCATGCTCAGACCCAAACACGATTTATCGAGGTTAAAGTAATTTTCTTCATCTGGAACGACTATGAGGTCCCCATCGTGATCATAGGTCCAACCGTGGAAACGGCAATTAAAGGATCGGGCATTCCCGGACTCTTCGTAGGCCATTTTATTTCCTCGATGAGAGCAGACATTATGAAAGGCATTGAGGCCGCCATCTTTACGTCGGACGATTACAATGGATGTGTCGCAAACCGGAACATCTTTGACGACGTAATCACCAGCTTTAGGGATGTCTTCGATTCTTCCGGCATTAAACCAGCATTTTTTGAAGATATATTCCTTTTCTAGCTGGAAGTATTCTTCAGAATAATACGGCTCGGTCGAGATTTCGTCCGTTCCCATTTCTGGGTAGAGGTCGTGGTAACGAGCCTCAGATGCATATGGGTTATCTTCTACTGCTGTCATAATTTCCCTTCCCTGGAATTATTTGTGTGTTATTTAATGATCTAGACCTGTCGCCTCATTCAGTTCTTCAACGCCGTCTTCGGGGACGATGTTATGTTCTTTCGTAGTCTCAGCTTCAACTAACTCTACGAGTTTGTCGACAACCGCCTGTGGGTCCATTTGATCTGTTGTAGCTGCGCTTCGCATCATGGTAAACATTTCCATGTTCGGTGACTGTAACGAGTCCTCTCCGAACCATTCCCACATTGATTCCGCCATTGCATCATTGAATCCTGTGTCATGAGGTCCAGGGTTAATTAATGTGACATCCACCCCTTGTGGTTCAAGTTCTATACGCATGGCTTTAGCCATACCCTCGAGAGCGTGCTTAGTCATGTTGTATGGGCCAAAGGCGGGAAAAGAATGCAGGCCGCCGATTGAGGACATGACAATTACTCGTCCGGCCCCACGATTGATCATTCCTGCGAGTACTTTTTGCGTTATTGACAATGTGCCAAAGACATTAACTTCAAAGATTGCTCGTATACGTTCCATTGGTACATCGGCCATCGGGCCCGTTTGACCCATAGCCGCATTATTTATTAGTACGTCAATATCCCATTGGTCTACTTTGTCGACATCATCTGTGGTGATATCNAGCTTCTCAACTTGTAACTNCGGATGTGCCGCAGCAAGCTCAGTGGCTTGTTCTTCGGTTTCAGTCGTGGCTATAACGTTGTGGCTGCGTTCAGCCAAGGCAATGCTCGCTCCCCGTCCGAAACCTGATCCCGCACCAGTTACTAGTACCGTCTTTCCCATAGTTTCCTTCCCAAATTGGGTATTGGTGACGACCGGTGTCTATGCAGCAGCTTCTTCTTTTGCAGCATTATGNGCGTCGACGATTGCCTTAACCTCACGCCATGTATACGTTGGGCCTTCTGTCCCATCTTCATTCATAAAGATCGCACCGTTTGCCACATGAACAAAATAGATCGTATCAGTATCATGTTNCGTAGCTTCGTGAACGGCTCCAGCTGGCTCATAAATGTACCCGCCTTCGTATGCGACACCNCCACGGTATTGCAGGTCACCTTGAAGCACAAAAACCACTGTCTCACCAAGGTGGGTGTGTGGAGGTATAACTGTTCCGGCTTTGGACTTTATAAGCGCCGTGTAGCTTCCATTTTCTTCACTAATTCGAAGAATCATCATGGCGTTCTCTCCTGGTTCGCTGTTAGGTAAACCAAGGTCAATCCATTCACCATTCTTCGTATCAATCATAATCTCAAGATCTTCATTCATATCTTTTCCCCATCTCCTTAAACATCAAGGNACCTAATGCTGTAATTAAGCACCCTTTACCAACCATATGGTTGGTAAATTAAGTATTACATAATCGTCCGTAGTTGGCAATTGACGAAAGGTCAGNTGGCATTGTCGAAGAACGGCAACCTAATGCCTTCTCTCGGCCATGGAAATGAGCGCAGTGTCCCCGAATCCGAGCAGGTAATAAAAGCTGTCTGGTGATCCTTTCCACCGAAGCATATGTTGGTTGTCATGGGATCACCCGTTTGTATGATTCTGGCTTCGCCTTCGGGCGAAATTTCACAAATACCTCCGGCGTTTTCAGTCATTGAGCCTAACGATAAAACACCTACGTTTACATACCCACTTGCATCCACGGCCATTGAGTCGAAGCGGAGACCATCCGGTAACGCGTAGAGCAATTTCGGTCGCGGTCGTTGGTTCTTTCCACTGTCAAGTTGGCCCGGTCTCGTAATCGTCCACTGGTAGATTTTGCCTGTGGTTGTTTCTGCAACATAGAGGGTGGAGCCATCTGGAGAGATACCTATTCCATTTGGGGTGATGAGAGGATAGATGACCTCTTGGATGTTTTTCCCATCGATTGATGCATAGTACACGCCTCCATGGTCATGTGTTCGAGGCCATGTCTTTCCTAGGTCTGTGAACCAGAACCCTCCACTTTCATCAAATATGATGTCGTTGGGGCCTCGAAGCTTATGCCCATTGCACTCACGGTAAAGGTGTTCTGTTTCTCCGGTTTGAAGATTGACACGCTGAATCGATCCTCCGACATATTGTCGAGGCATTTGCGACGCGAACCGTCCAGATGGATCTGTCTCGTCATCGAATCCCCCATTGTTACAAACATAGATGAACCCGTCGGGACCAATCGCTGCTCCGTTTGGCCCCCCGCCCAAATCAGCTACGACACTGACGACTCCTTCAGTGTCAACTCGGCTGAGGGTCCCGCGTGCAAGCTCGACTAAGATAACAGTCCCATCAGGCATAGCTATGGGTCCTTCTGGGAAACATAAATCTGTAGCAAGTGTTTTCATTTAGTCCTCAAGTGCTTTGGGTCGGTCTCCAGAGTGGAAGCGCCATGGATTCATCTATTCGTATTGCGTAGGCTTCAACGTTTTGTCCAACATGAACATTATCTACATCTACCTCAGTAATGTTCCCCATGAGGCGGACTCCCTCAGGGAGATCAATCATGGCGAGCACGAAAGGAGTAAGAGATGAAAATGGTTCGACCCCATGCCTTCGAACAACTGTGAAGGTGTATACCTGTCCCTTCCCCGATGTTTCAATCCATTCTGGGGGTTGCCCGCATGACGTGCAAAGCGTTTTCGGGGGAAATTGCGTATGTCCGCAGTCTGGGCATTTTTGAATGATAAGCCTGCCTTTAGCAGCTGCTTCAAAATACTTACGGTCAATCGGGCCCGGATCCATGGGCCCCCGATTCCAAGGTTGGTCGTCAATAATTTCCATCAACGCCGATCCCTTCCCAATATTGTGGTCCCGATATAAGACAGCAATCCTCCGCAGCCTGCTGCCAGAGCGAGTTCGCAATCAGGAACTTGTGATTCTCCGCCGTGGCCGCGGAGCTGGCGAACTGCTTCAGTGATGAGCATTGTTCCCCTCATACCAGAATGGCAGCTGGATAATGACCCACCATCTGTATTCATCGGAAGTGACCCGCCCCTGCGCAGGTGGCCTTCTTCCACGAACGCCCCGCCTTCACCTTTTTCACAGAACCCATGGTCTTCAAGAAGTAGAAGAGCTGTGATTGTAAAGGAATCGTAGAACTGGATAGTGTCTATGTCTGCTGGCTGGACACCGGCTTGTCTGTATGCTTTCTGGCTGCTCACGGTTCCAGCAGTAGTAGTAAAGTTCGGCATTGAGTGAATGTGCCAGTGCGAATTAGCTCCAGCTGCTCCAAGTACATGAATTGGGGGTTGTTTCAGATCCCTTCCCCGTTCCTCAGTCGTGATGATAAATGCCGCTCCTCCATCGGAAACTACGCAGCAGTCAAGTAAGTGCAGGGGGTCGGCGATCATTGGGCTTGCAAGGACGTCACCAATCGTGAGTGGTTCCCGGTACATGGCATTTGGGTTCATGCTGGCGAACTCTCTAACTCCGACTGCTATTTCAGCGAGCTGCTCGGGGCTTGTCCCATATTCATTCATGTGTCGGGTGGCAGCTAAGGAGTAGCAGGTTGCTATGGTGCTTCCGTATGGTTGCTCGTAGAGGAGCGGTCCGGATAGTCCGTCGTCAACTGCGAGACCTCCTGTGCCGAGAGTTCGCCCGTAGCGCGTNAGGAAATCCGATCCGTACGCGAAAAGGATTGTTTCAGCTCGGCCTTCTCGAATAGCGGCAATGGCATCAGGAATTTGNAATTGGGCGGCTGAACCTCCGGTATAGGTTGTATTGAGCCATCTCGGGGTTAGCCCCAAGTGTTCGATGGCTTCGACGTGTAGTTCTGGGTCCGTTGGCATGGCGGCACAGGCAAATCCGTCAATGTCGCCAAGGGTAAGACCACAATCCTGCAATGCTCGCTGAGTAGCTTGGGCGATGTGCATGAGAGAGTCAAGGTGGGGGGCTTTGGGATAATCTGATAAGCCGATTCCAACGATAACCGGTTCGCGNGACATGCTATGTACCTAATTTTTTCTTTGTAGCTATTTGCCGAAGGTCAAGTTTCGATATTTTGTTCGAACCTGTTAGGGGAAACGAATCGAGGATTTCGAAGTATCTGGGTACTTTGAAATTNGCCATGTTTTCGCGGCACCATCGATGAAGATCATCTAGATGAACTTCTTCACGCAAGATCACGAATGCACACCCCACTTCACCTAGGCGGTCATCTGGAACACCAATTAGTGCAACGTCCCGAATACTCGGGTGTTCNCGCATTATATCTTCTACTTCAGCGGGGTATACGTTGAATCCTCCGACGATGATCATGTCCTTTATGCGGCCTAGGATCTTGAAGTANCCTTTTTCATCGCACGTTCCGAGATCACCAGTGTGCNACCAGCCTTCATGGTCTATTGCTGCCGAAGTGGCTTCATCGTCATCGAGGTAGCCGTCCATGACCGCGTATCCGCGGACAACGATNTCCCCTTTTTCTCCGGGAGCTAAAGGTGTATTTTTCTCATCTACGATACGAACTTCTANATCTTTGGATGCTTTGCCGATTGTTGTCGCGATAGTCTCAGGACTGTCGGTGGCCACCGTGTTTGTTGCCGTTCCACATTCGGTCATTCCATAAGCTTGGACAACTCGGTCGAATGTGAGTTCGTCCAGCATTTTTTGTATGAGGTCGACGGGAACATCTGCTGATCCTGTGAGTGAGAANCGAAGCGAATNCATGTCGTATTCGGATAGTCGCGGATGTTCAAGAAGGGAATGAAAGATTGTCGGNGGACCTGGGAAATAGGTGATTCCCTGATCTTGGATAAGTTCTAACACTTGATCGACATCAAAAACAGGNAGCGGGTACACGGTGGCTCCACTGAACAATGCAGGAACCCAGCCGCCCGTGTANCCAAAAACATGAAAAAAGGGATTTATAACTAGCATCCGATCTGTATCTGTAAGATTATTCTCTTCAATCGTGTTAAATGTCTGACGGACTGTGGGGCCATGAAGGTGTCGNACTCCTTTGGGTTTTCCTGTGCTTCCCGATGTGAACATAATGTCGCACAGTGTCGAAGCCGAAATATCTTTAAAATTATGGGCACGATAATCGTCATCACTACTTTCTGCTGACGATAGGAAGGAGGAAAGTGAATCTTNTTTCGNCTCATCTCCATTGATGTTGACTGATACGAATNTNNGGCCCTCCTTCTTGCCTTATTTTTGCAACTACGGCCTCGCCTTCTATNCCCATGAAGCCATCAGCCGTAAATAGCATCTTTGCTTTCGTTTTTTGNAGGGGATATGCGGCTTCACCAGNCTTATACCGAGTGTTGATGGGNACGAGCGCNGCTCCAACCGATTGAATTCCTAACGCAATCACGATCCATTCCGCCGAGTTCGGTGCCCATAGCCCTACACGATCTCCTNGTTGGACGCCCGCTGCGTTAAAAGCCTTCGCGCAATTCGCGATACTTACATCTAAGTCTCTGTAGGTAACACGTTTGTCCCCTTCAATGATTGCGTCTTTGTCNGGGTTCTTCAGGCAGACGTTATGAATGACTTCAGGTATGGTTTCGTAGCTATNCACTAGAGACCCCAAGATGGACCTTAAGTCCTTTTAGTTCGTCTTGTGGNTTCCGCATCTGATCTNCCCTTGTTTCCGTATACCACTCAGCTTTCGCTAATCACTCCAGAGCCATGAACATCTAAAATTTCATCTTCTGTTAGCCCAAGAATATGTCTGAGCACATGTTCATTGCTTTCTCCCAGAGTAGGNGCTGGCTTTCTGATTGGNGTTCTTTGNCCGTTGACGCTCCAAGGTGTAGCAACAATGTCGCGCTCGCCGGTGATTGGATGCAAACAGGCCTGCCGGACGTCGGTCCCTGTGAAAATCTCTGAATGCTCAGTCTGACCGAGGTCCTCTATTTTGGTTGCAACATTTCCGTCGGCTCTNANTTGNGCTANNACTTCNTGTGTTTGTGTCTGTTTGACCCATTCTNNAAGCGTNTCGAGTGANTGGAATGGNGNATCTGGTTTTGATGATGAATCTATTGNGATAGCCACGAAGTCTCCTTCAAGAGTTTCGAAGATGCCTTCGCTTGGTGATTTTTGGGCATTTGGCCTTTCTGGAGTTTGCATCAAGCTGGCGACGGCTTCTATTTGTGAACATTCGTACGTTGCTCCTACGCCTGTTTTTCGAGCGTGGAGGCTACCTGCTAATGCAGCGAAGACTCCAAAGAGCGCTGCGTTGGGATCGCTCATAACAAATGTTGGGGAGCCGATGAATTCATTGTTTTGGTCAATGACATGATTTTCATAACCGCCTAGTGCTGAGAGCATCAGGCCATAAGAGCGAAGAGATTCGATTGTGCTTCCGCGGCCGGTAGCACTGAGAGAAATTGAGACTAGTTTGCTATTGAGTCTGTCAAGTTCTTCGGGTGGAAGCCCGAGCCGATCAAGTGTTCCGACGGTGAAGTTTTCCAAAAGAACATCTGATTCAGCAATGAGATCTTTAACGAGTTGGAGCCCTTCTTCGTGCTTTAGGTCGGCGGCAAAGCCTAGCTTGTTGCGGTTGAGGCTTTGAAATGAATATGAGGATTCTCGGCGGATCGTTTCAGGTAGGGAACCTCGAAGTCGTTCAACGCCTCTAGTCCGGTATAAATCGAAACGTTTATACCATTCAACCTTGACGACTTCTGCACCAAGGTCGGCGAGATGTTGGCCCATCATGGGGCCAGCCCACACCCAGCAAAATTCTATGACCCTTAGTCCTGCCAAGGGAAGGTACACGGCAGACATACGCCCCTCTGCGTCAGTAATTGCATAAACCAACCATTCGGTTGATTTATCTAGATTGGCTCACAGAGTGTTAAATTGTCAAGTCTATGCCCTGATCAGAGCTAAAAAAGGTGGCAATAGTCGAAGCCACTTTAGAAGGAATGAACTGGATTTACGAAGTTTAATCCTTGTGGAGGAAGCTAGTCTTTTTCGTTAATAGTTCCATTGAGGACAACCGAGAGGATAGCGTTGCGGATCTCATCTTTATCGAAGCGCGTGCGTTCTGGGTCGTACCATTCAACGAGCCAGGCAATCATGCCAAAGAGAAGTCGGGATAAGAGAACGGGGTGTATGTCATCTCTGACGTCGCCGCTTGTTTGTGCTGATTCGATGATGGCCGAAAGTCTTCTGTCGTGTTCTCGTCGTCGTTCCGTAATTTGTTCTCCTGTGACGCTGTCAGGTTTTTGCCGGAGTACGAGGCTGACCTTACCCAGATCATTTAATGTCTGGTCGATGGCGAAGGTTAGGGCATCGATCATTGCTTCTCTTTTGTTGTCTTTTGCTTCTGCTTTTGCCATGTTTATTTCGGCATCGTTTTGCGCTTCGCTTGTAAGTTTTCCTAGGAGGTCTTCTTTCCCAGATACGTAGTGGTACAGACTAGATTTGTGAAGCCCGACGCTGTCAGCAAGTTGTTGCATGCTCGCACCGTCGTATCCCTCTACTAAGAAAAGGTCGGCGGCTGCCTCTAAGAGGCGTTCTAAGTTTTTGGGGTCTGTTTGTCTTGGCACGAAGTTCTCCCCTAGTTCACTCTTGTCTGAGGTGTTGAGGTTCTATTCATCTATTGGCTATCTTCCGCTAGCCGGTCCCATGCGTCGCCGCGCCCCCGTTCACGGAGGGCATGGCGTTCAATTTCTTGCTTAGTGATTGTTCGGGGGAATTCGGTTACGTACTCGATGAATCTGGGAACCTTGAAGTAGGCGAGGTGGCTTTCGCACCATTTGACGACTTCTTCAGGCTTGAGGTCCTCGCCGTCTTCGAGGTGGATGTAGGCCTTGATGTCTTCTTCTCCTAAATCGCCGGGAACGCCCACGATGGCACAGTCTTTTACCGCTTCATGACT
>PBPU01000085.1 GCA_002724825.1 Acidimicrobiaceae bacterium | reverse complement strand
TGCTTTTTCTGGGTTATTCATAGTGTCTCCGTTCTTTATTTAGATTAGTCCCCATTTGTTTTATGGTCATTTATGACTAAATTTGCTTAAATGCTTGACCGAACAAATGTTCGTAGTTACACTATTGTTATTCGCATTAAAAATGTCACACTAACAATTTATGGTGATTATAAGTTCAATTAGGAAGTTACTTTAACCCCCACTAGATAAGAGGCAAGCATGGAATCAGATAAAGCACTCGATATGGCTTTGAGCCAAATTGAAAAACAATTCGGTGAAGGCGCCGTAATGAAAATGGGCGAAAAGACCACAATGCAAATTGAGTCGGTCCCTACAGGGGCTTTGGCTCTTGATCTAGCTCTCGGTGTTGGCGGCTTACCACGAGGTCGAATAACAGAAATTTACGGACCTGAGTCCTCAGGAAAGTCAACCCTTGCTACACATGTTGTGGCTGAAGCACAACGTAATGGAGGGATATGCGCATACATCGACGCTGAACACGCTATGGACCCGGTATATGCAAGGGCTATAGGCGTTGACGTTGACGAATTGTTAATTTCGCAGCCTGATAATGGAGAACAAGCACTTGAAATCGTCGACACGTTAGTACGTTCAGGTGCCATAGACGTCATAGTTATTGACTCCGTTGCAGCTCTAACCCCGCGTGTTGAACTAGAGGGAGAAATGGGACAGAGCCATGTGGGATTACAAGCGCGTCTTATGTCCCAAGCCCTTAGAAAATTAACAAGTAACTTAAACAAAACCAAGACTATCTGTATCTTCATTAATCAACTCCGGGAAAAAATTGGAGTAATGTTTGGATCGCCTGAGACCACACCTGGAGGTCGCGCACTTAAGTTCTACTCTTCAGTTCGGTTAGATATTCGCCGAATAGAATCTCTTAAGTCTGGTGTTGAAGTAGTAGGGAATAGAACCAGAGTAAAAGTTGTTAAGAACAAATGTGCTCCACCATTCCGACAAGCAGAATTTGACATTATGTATGGGAAAGGAATTAGCCGTGAAGGCTCACTCCTTGATACTGGTGTTGATATGGACATAGTCAAAAAATCTGGTGCTTGGTATACCTACGAAGGTGAACAACTTGGCCAAGGGCGAGAAAAAGCAAAGATTTTCTTGAGCGAAAATCCTGAAATCATGATGGAAATCGAAAATCGTATTTGGGAAAATGTGCATCCAGAAGATACCGAAGAGCAATATACAGAAGCTGATGATCAACCAATTTCAATTGAAGATTAATCAATCAATATGAAATCGGTGCTAGCTGAAATGATTCCCTCTAGCCTGTAAGAGTGAACGATCAGTACATAATTCAGACCTTTGGCTGTCAGATGAATGAGCACGACTCCGAACGTATATCAGGGATTCTTGAAAGTTCTGGAATGAGCAGAACTCAGGAAGTCGCCGATGCAGATGTCATTGTCTTAAATACATGTTGTATTCGTGAGAATGCCGACAATAAGTTCTATGGCCATCTAGGAAACTTGAAGTCACTGAAAGAAAAGAATCCTGAATTAAAGATTCTCGTTGGTGGTTGCCTAGCGCAAAAAGATCAGGAAATGATTCGCGATAGGGCTAAGCACGTTGATGTTGTTTTCGGTACTCACAATCTAAACCGCGTAGCTGATTTATTGGAATTAAGTAGGAGTGGAGGTCCAATTGTTGAGGTTGTCGACCAAGGAGAAATCGAGAATGAAGCCCTATTTGACTCTGCTTTCCCTGTTCGGCGAGAACTTGAACATGCTGCCTGGATGACGATTCAAAGTGGCTGCGACAATTCGTGCGCATTCTGTATAGTGCCGCAAGTGCGGGGAGGTGAAGTTAGTCGATTATTTGGGGATCTACTCGATGAAGCGAAACGCGTAGTTTCTGAAGGTGTAATTGAAATAACGCTTCTGGGTCAGAATGTGAACAGTTACGGTCGAGATCTGACGACTCAACTTAGATCAACTGGTCCAGATTCTAAAGATAGCTTCCGAGCGGGACTAAGGTGGGCACAAGAGGATAAACGGCGTCCTCGAACCCTCTTTCCTGACCTACTTCGTGATATTGGTGCAATCGATGGGCTTCGCCGTCTAAGATTCACGAGCCCCCATCCCAAAGATTTTCGTCGTGAAGTCATTGAAGCAATGGCTGAAACATCCGCGGTTTGTGAACACTTACACCTTCCATTGCAATCCGGAAGCGATCGTATTCTTGCCGCTATGCACAGGGGGTACAATAGGTCGAAATATTTGGAGAGGCTGACTGAAGCTCGCAAGCTTATTCCAGATCTTGCGGTAACTACCGATATTATCGTTGGCTTTCCCGGCGAGACTGAAAAGGATTTTGAAGAAACNCTTGCTTTAGCAGCCGAAGCTGAATTTGATGGGGCCTACACATTTATTTTCTCCCCGCGNCCCGGTACCGAAGCTGCTGAAATGGTAGAAAATTACTGCGATCCCTNAGTAGTAGGGGATAGGTATGAACGATTGAGGTCAGTAATTTTACGGTCCGGCCTTCGTAAGCATGAGAAGCGGATAGGTAAAAGTGAAGAAGTCATTGTTGAAGGGCCCAGCAAGAAAAATCCCGATACGACAACAGGAAGAACGAGACAAAACAAGTTGGTTCATTTTGATAGCTCACGTAAGCTACCGGTTGGCTCAGTAGCACAGATTGAAATTACTAACGCATCTCCGCACTACCTTCAAGGGAAGTTGGAAGAGGTAATTTCCATACCAGTGAGGAAGACTCGCATACCTGTGGTTGCTGTGTGAACTCAGTGCCCGATTACCCGATCCTTTCGATAGTAGGAACAACCGCTTCAGGGAAATCTTCTATAGCTATGGCATTGGCTCGAGAAATACCAAATATCGAAATCGTTTCTATAGACTCGATGCAGGTTTATATGGGAATGGACATCGGTACCGCAAAGCCACCCCTTGAAGACCAAAGAGAAGTTCCTCATCACATGATCGACTTAGTGGAACCTAATATCGAATTCTCCTTAAGTGAATTTCAGCGTGAGGCAGTGAGTGCGATTAGAGATATCGAGGAGCGCAAGGCAATTCCACTACTAGTGGGGGGAACCGGCCTGCATCTGCGCGCTGTTATAGATAATTTCGAAATACCCAAGCAGTATCCGACAGTTGAACGAGAGTTGGATAGTGAAGTCGATACTGTGAAATTACACAAGTTACTGACGAAGGTTGACCCAGTTGCAGCTAGTCGCATGGAAAATACCAACAGAAGAAGAATACTTCGTGCTTTAGAAGTAACGCTAGGTAGCGGAAAGCCATTCTCAAGTTACGGGCCAGGAATGCAGAAGTATGCCCCTACGAGATTTCATATGGTTGCGCCTAGGTGGGAAAAAGAGAAGATAAACCAGCGGATAGATAAGAGATTTAACACACAAATGGAAATGGGATTTTTTGAAGAAGTGTGTAGGTTAACTGAAAGCTATGGGACCTTATCTCGAACTGCTGGTCAAGCATTGGGCTACCGTCAATTTCTTGATCACTTGAATGGAAATATTAGCTTGAGTGAAGCGACTGATATTGCGAAACGAAAAACTAAGAAATTTGCGAGAAGGCAAGAACGATGGTTTCGTAGAGACCCTCGAATTCAGTGGTTCGACATTGATCGAAATCCATTAGAGGTCCTCCCTTCTCTTGTGGAAGAATGGCGATATGCGCCTAATTAAGTATGAAGGACTCGGAAACAAGTTTCTGGTAGCTATACAGGAGAGTGTCCCTAAGGGCAGCACTGAGTTGGCGGTATCAGTCTGCAGCCCTGAAAACGGGTTTGACGCAGATGGGCTAATTTTCGGAACGCCTTCTAGTTCTGACGGAATAGATGTCCATATGACGCTCTTCAACGCTGATGGTAGTTCAGCAGAAATTTCTGGTAATGGCATTAGATGCCTTGCCCAAGAAATATTTTCAACTTCTAAAAAAAAGTCATTGCAAATATTGACGGGTTCTGGAGTTCGTAATGTTACTTTGGACAATTTCAGGAACGATGAGGCTGAGATCAGTGTGGATATGGGCCCAGTTAGAGAAGGGCCTGAGCTCCCTTTATTGGATTTCCTACATCATGAATCAATAACTATTCTTCAGGCAGCTACCGCTGACATTGGGAATCCTCACGTGGTGATAGAAGTAGAAACGTTAGATGGGGTAGATGTCGCCGCAGCGGGACCACACATTGAGTCCCTGTGGCAACCTGTAGGGATAAATGTCCACTTCTTAAAAGTCCAAAACAGAGCTGAGTTCTCTATGCTGACGTGGGAGCGTGGAGCGGGAGTTACCTTAGCATGTGGAACGGGAGCATCAGCCTGTGCCTTTATTGCTAATCGATGGGGATTAATTGGAGAGAAGTCTGAGGCAAAAATGGCGGGAGGGGCTGCGCAGATTGAATTAATCAATGGCAAAGTTCTTTTGAAGGGTAAATCCAGACGTGTAGAAGAATTTGAGATCACCTTCTAATGGATAATCGCATGCCAGAAATTGAAGAGAAATCACACCGCGGAGGATTCGGTGATCTTGGTGGTGAAGAACGGGGCCTGATTGGTAGGTCATTTAGAGAGCGAATAATTGCAGTAGGTTTTGTTACGGAGGGGAAAGATGAAGCGTCAGTGCTTCTCGAGGTCGAAGAGCTGTGCCGTCTTATAAACACGGCAGGTGCTGATGTTGTTGAGATCGTAATACAGAAAAAAGCCTCTCCTGACCCAGCAACTTTTGTCGGTAAAGGAAAAGCAAGGGAAATTTATGAATTAGCAGAGACCTTGGACGTTGATACTGTTGTCTTCAACGATGAATTGACCCCTGGACAACAGTTCAATTTGGAGAAGATATTTCACCGATCTGCTCTAGATCGAACAGCTGTGATACTGGACATTTTTGCACAAAATGCGAGCACCCCTGAAGGGAAAGCACAAGTAGAGTTAGCTCAGCTTCAGTATCGTCTTCCTCGCCTTAGAGGTCAAGGCCGGAACTACAGTCAGCAAGCTGGGGGCATAGGTACTCGTGGGCCAGGAGAAACGAAACTTGAGGTTGACCGAAGAAGGTTAGTTCGCCGTGTCCACAAACTTGAACGACAGTTGAAGGCGGTTGGAGGGCATAGAAAAAATCAATCGAAAAAGCGACGGCATTCCTATAATCAGTCGGTAGCAATAGTGGGCTATACCAATGCTGGTAAATCCACACTCCTCAATCTCCTTGCCGATTCAGATGCAGTCGTAGCTGATCGCTTATTTGCAACCTTGGACCCATTAACGCGCCGGATACAACTACCAGGAGGAGAGTCAATATTTGTTACCGATACCGTAGGATTTGTTCAGAAACTTCCCCACCAATTGGTCGAAGCGTTCAAAACTACTTTAGATGTCGTTATTGAGGCTGACCTTCTGTTGCACATTGTTGACTCCAGCCATGCTTCGCCTGAAACTCAAATACTGGCTGTTCGGAGGGTCTTAGAAGAAATCGGTGCAGCAGAAATTCCCGAAGTTCTAGTCTTTAATAAGTCAGATAGGTCAGATCCTTCCGAATTGCTTATGCTGTATCCTGACTCAGTTGCTATCTCCGCTTATTCTGAAACAGGCATAGATAAGCTTCTTTCAGCTATCGCTGATCAACTACGAGTTATTTGGGACGTAGTGGAATTGGCTATTCCTTTTGATAAAGGGGAAGTCTTAGCTCAGGTACACCGAGAAGGACAGGTACTTATGGAAAAAGCAACAGAAGAAGGAATGCTGGTTCAAGCCAGGCTCGACTCATTCTCGCTGTCCCGTCTTTCCCCATTTCTTGTATCTGAAGGGGGAAGAAATGGGATTTGAGCTTCCACCGTATCCGTATGATTTGCTTGATCCTTATAGAGCTTTAGCCAATCAACACTCTGGAGGTGTCGTTGACCTTTCGGTAGGAACCCCATGTGATCCTCCTCCAGAAGAAGCTGTTCGTGCGTTGGTCGAATCCGACAGTGAAAGAGGGTACCCATCCTCTATAGGGTCCGAAGAATTTCGCAAGAGCTGCCAAGAATGGGTAAAGCGAGTGTTTAGGGTAGGCCTTGACGCTGAAAAAAATATTGCTGCGTGCATTGGTACAAAAGAATTTGTTGTATCAACTCCAAACTATCTTCATCTACGTAACCCTGAAAAGGATACGGTCCTATATCCGGAAATTAGTTACCCTTCATATGCAATGGGGGCACACCTTGCTGGTTGTCGGGCTGTTCCAGTCAAAGTCGATGAGGGTGGAAAGTTACTGCTAGAAGACTTGGACCCTGATGATATCAACCGTTCACTAATGCTCTGGGTTAATTATCCCAGCAACCCAACAGGAGCGGTAGCGGACTTAGCTCCAATAGCTGACTGGGGAAGATCTCACAACGTTCCGATTTTTAGTGATGAATGTTACTCACAGTTCGTTTGGGGACGGAAGCCAAGTACTGTATTGAGCAGCGGCCTACCTGGTGTGGTCGCAGTACACTCACTGTCTAAGAGGTCAAATCTTGCTGGGATTCGCGCAGGTTTTTATGCTGGTGATGAGGATTTAGTGTTTTGGCTAAAAGAGGTTAGAAAGCATTCTGGCAAAATGATTCCCGGTCCAGTTCAAGCTGCAGCTTCATTGGCATATTCTGATGATCAACATGTTGAGAAGCAAAAACTTCGATATCGAGAACGGTTGGAGTTTCTGCAATCCTGCCTCAAATCCTTAGGTGTTGAATCAGAACTGCCTCAAGGCTCTTTTTATCTTTGGGTCTGGAGTGGGCAAGATGGTTCGTGGGACCTAGTTGAACGTCTCGCATCCGAAGTGGGAATACTAGTGGCACCTGGATCTTTTTTTGGATCTTCGAACCATGTCCGAATTGCCGCTGTTCAAACCCTCGAGAAACTTGAACTAATTCAAAATAGATTAGATAGTTGACGCCTCTTATTTATTCTCCAGGCGCTATCATTTCATTAATAACTTGAATCAAGAGGTATGAAAAACTTGGTTGTTAAGTACTCATTTAGGAAAAACTGTGACTGAACCAAATCCCTTTGAAATGACTTCAACTTTGGTAGCGATCCCTTCTGTGAGTTTTGAAGAGTCAGCTATTGTTGACTTCCTGCAAGAAAGGCTAGACAGAGTCCCATGGCTCGAAACTACTCGAATTGGGGACAACTTAATTGCCAGAACCGAGATGGGAAAGGATCAACGTTTATTGCTAGGAGGCCATACCGATACTGTTCCGGCAAATAATAACTTGGAAGCTCGCATTGAAGGAGAGACTCTGTGGGGGCTCGGGTCAGCAGATATGAAAGGGGGTTTAGCCGTAATGCTTTCACTGGCGGAGTCGATATCTTCTCCTGCGTTTGACATGACGTACCTTTTTTACGCTAGAGAGGAAGTCGCAGCTGAACATAGCGGTTTAAAAGATATCGTCGGAGAAAATCCCGGACTACTCAATGCTGACTTGGCTCTTCTTGGAGAACCTACGTCTGGAACGGTTGAAGCAGGTTGCCAAGGTACAATGCGGTTCCTTCTTGAATTAAAAGGACAACGGGCCCATACTGCCAGACCATGGATGGGTGTTAATGCTGTTCACCGCCTAGACAAAGCACTTGAGGTCCTAAACGGCTACGAGGAAAGAAAACCTGTAATTGAAGGTTGTGAATACCGAGAAGCCCTTCAGGCAGTTCGAATTGAAGGTGGGGTCGCAGGTAATGTAGTTCCGGACAAAGCCACACTGACGTTTAACCATCGAGTGGCCCCAGATAGAGATCTGGAAGAAGCTGAAAGTTTTATCAGAAATATTTTCTCTTCCATGCTCACCTCTGATGATGAGCTGAAGCTGGTTGATTCTGCTCCGCCCGCAAAGCCAGGTCTTTCCAATCCAATGCTGGCATCGATGATAGGGAAACACGACCTTCAAGTTCGAGCGAAGCTCGGATGGACTGATGTAGCATTTTTTGATCAGCGGGGAATTCCAGCGGCAAATTTTGGCCCTGGAGATGCGACACTAGCACATACTCAAGAGGAAAGAATTACGAAACCAGCAGTCGATTCATGTTACTTAGTTCTGAAAAGCTTGATAGAGAACGGTCTCTAAATTTTTCGAAGCACGGTCACAACTTTTCCAAAAATCTGGACCTGTTCATCATGGCTATCGGTTGTTTCAAATCTCATAGGTGACATCGATGAATTCGCTGGTTTGAGGACTATGCAGGATCCTTCTCTAGTGAACGTCTTTACGGTCGCTTCTTCTCCGGAAATACCTGCAACGACAATTTCACCTGAATCGGCAGTTTCCTGTTTTCTTGCTACGACAAAGTCACCGTCAAAAATTCCAGCTTCAATCATCGAATCACCACGTACTCTCAGCATAAATAATTCGCCATCTCCAGTTAAGTCTGAGGGGAGAGGCATAACTTCTTCGACATTTTGAGCTGCGAGAACGCCAGATCCTGCAGCGACATCTCCGACAAGGGGAACATGAGTAACGGGTCGCCTATCAATCACAGCTCCTGAACCGGCATCCCAATGGACTTCAATGGCTCTGTTCTTTGTGGGGTCCCGACGGAGATAACCCTTATCTTGAAGGGTATTAAGGTGGTTGTGGACAGTAGATGGAGAATTGAGTCCAACAGCCTGCCCGATTTCACGGACGGTAGGAGGGTAACCCTTTTCGCGAATTGCGCTGTCTATGAATTCCAAGATCTGGGACTGCCTTTTTGTCAATGGATTATCAGGCATAATGCCTCCTTTATGCCTCTATTGGAGGCTTTAAAGATAATTCAAATTACATAGTTGTAATCGAACATATGTTCGTATATATTAATTATAGGAACAAACGTTCGTAGAACCTATGTTCGCCGAACAATTGTTCGAAGTCAAGTACCCAACTAAGGAAATACAGAAAATGTCTACTGGAATGATTGTCACACCCGTTTGGGAGAATGATGATATGAAACAAAATCTTCAATTCAACCCAGTACTTAACGAACAATACCGAAGCAATTTAAAAGGATTATCGTCAGGACAAGAGGTAGATGCGTCTGCTGGCGATAGTAAAAACATCTCAGAAGGTTCCAGTAACTACTTTCAACGGAGGCTCTTTGTTGGCTTGCTCCTCATCATTATTGGGGCTCTTTTTTGGACTGCTATCTCACTAGTCGTTGGTGTCGGGGAAAAACAAGTGGGAGCGGATCTCACAAGTGATGCTCCGAGAGAAATTTATATTGTTGCCCCTGGCGATACCTTGTGGTCAATTGCAAGTGCTATTGACACTGATGGAGATCCTCGAGACACCATTGATCGCCTAGCCGATTTAAATGGTGGAAGCTCAATTTACATCGGGCAAAGGTTGATTCTAAGTAGCTGATAACCGCTCTCTGCCGACGGTTTACGCGAGGCTGAGAGAAGCAGGTCTATTGACTTAACAGGACCGTTTTCTTAAAAATCTCTGAAAAGCAAAATCTCCGACCATCAGTTCGCGATCTAAGGAAATCTTTCCGGTTTGATAACTTTCTGCAGTCGTCACTGCTTTAGATTGGGGGTCTGAAGAGTGTCTTGGGCTAATCGTTATACAGAGTTCATCGAAAAGATCGAGATCTGCTAATTGTTGGTTTAGGTTTGGACCTCCTTCAACAAGGATCACGGGTCCATATGTATCCGCTAGAGCAGGTATGGCTTCCTTAAGGTCAACGAATGATTCTCCTATTTGGAAGATTTCTATGTTCTTGAAGAGGGATGGCGCCCCTACATTGAGGCCTGTTTTCGATGTCAGAATCGCAGGGTGGTAATCGCGCGACGAAAAGAGAGTTGACTCTGGATTAAGATTTAAACTATTGGTTACGACTGCAATTTTTGGAAGCTCGGACCTATTTTGAGAAGCCCGTATTTGAGATGTCCGATCAGAGATAACGGGCACTGAGTAATTTTCTGTCCTTACTGTCTCAGCAGCAACTAAAATAACATCGGCCAAGCCTCGTAGCGTTCGAAACAAAGCCTTGTCCGCTGGCCCTCCTAAAGCGCCAGAAGTGCCGTTTAGCGTCGCTAATCCGTTCTTGGAAGAAATCATGTTCAACATCACCCAAGGGGCGCCTGAGACTTCAGGTCTGATATCTGAAATATAGGTTTCTAGAAGTGAATCAAGATCAGTTTCCATATTAATAAGGTATCTGCTCATATTGGGGAAAATTAGGAATTAATCCACAAAGAAATCCACAATCCTTCCCATAGCAATCCACAAGGAACTCAATGTAGCTTGTGATAGATGCTGGGCAATATTTTCCGGCTATTCCAAATTCCAAAACCGACACTGTTGGGTAAAGCAAAAAGCTTCTAAAGAGGGATTTTTGTTCCAATAATTAAGGTACTGAGGTCATTTATGAGCGAAGTAAATCAAATCCCGTCGATAGGGTTCAGCCGCCGAAGAACTTTTGGGACCTCCAGTCCTTATGAATCGATTAGCTGGGAGCGACGAGAAGCGAGCATCACGAATTGGTCAGACGGGTCGATTGCTTTTCAACAGCACGACGTAGAGTTCCCTATCAACTGGTCAGCTACAGCTAGTAACATAGTCTCGCAAAAGTATTTTCGAGGTGAGCTTGGGACAGATGAAAGGGAATCCTCGCTTAGGGATCTGATCGATCGAGTCGTTCACCAGATTGCTCAGTGGGGCCAGGAAGATGATTACTTTGCGAGCGATGAAGAGCGACAGGTATTTGTTGATGAACTTAAGTATCTTCTTGTAAATCAATATGCATCGTTTAATTCGCCGGTTTGGTTCAATATCGGAGTTCCCGATACGCCTCAGCAGAGCTCAGCGTGCTTCATCCTTTCTGTTGACGACACAATGGATTCCATTCTTCAATGGTATGTCGATGAGGGGAGGATATTTAAAGGCGGCTCTGGAGCAGGAGTGAACCTCAGCCGAGTCCGTGGAAGCACCGAGAAAATTGCAGGTGGGGGAACACCCAGCGGGCCAGTCAGTTTCATGCGAGGCGCTGATGCTAGTGCTGGAACTATCAAGTCTGGTGGTAAAACACGGCGAGCGGCGAAAATGGTGATTCTAGATGTGGACCACCCCGATATCGAAGAATTCGTAGATTCAAAAGTGAGAGAAGAGGAGAAAGCCCGAGCACTCCGATCTGCAGGTTTTGATGTCGGTATTGACGGTAAAGACCTATTCTCCTTGCAGTATCAGAACGCAAATAATTCTGTCCGAGTCAGTGATGAATTTATGGAAGCCGTTGAGAAAGATTTAAATTGGGAACTTGTTTCCAGGACTACTGGCCAAGTCACCAAATCAGTAAAAGCCCGCGAATTGTTTCGGAAGATAGCCGAGGCAGCTTGGAGATGCGCTGATCCCGGAATCCAGTTTGATTCCACAATTAATAAATGGCATAAGACACCCATAAGCGGACGGATCAATGGAAGTAACCCCTGCAGCGAATATATGCACTTAGATGATTCTGCGTGTAATTTAAGTTCGCTCAACTTATTGGCATTTTTAAATCGTAATGNTGAATTTGATGTCGACGGGTTTCGACATGCGGTTCGATTAATGATTAGTGCCCAAGAGATGCTTGTTTCACGATCTCATTACCCGACAGAAAAAATTAAAGATAATGCGAATAAATTCAGACAACTGGGACTCGGTTACACAAATTTAGGAGCGCTCTTAATGGCGCTTGGTATTTCCTACGACTCTGATGAAGCAAGAAGTCTNGCCGCCACCATTACTGCAGTTATGACCGGAGAAGCATATCGAACCTCCGTACAGATAGCAGCAAGATTAGGTTCGTATGAAGGATTTGAACTTAATCGAGATGCGATGCTTTCAGTTTTTGAAATGCATCGTGATGCTGTGAGCCAAATCCTCCCAAGCGAAGTAGTTCCTGCTGCCTTGACAGCTGCTGCTGTAGAGGTCTGGGAGAATGTAGTACGCTTCTCGGGGCATGATGGTGTTCGAAACGCTCAGGTAACTGTTCTAGCTCCGACTGGCACTATTAGTTTTATGATGGATTGCGATACTACCGGAGTTGAACCAGAACTTGCCCTNAAAAAAACCAAGACGTTGGTTGGNGGNGGGACACTATCGATAGTTAACCAGACGGTAGTTCGTGCTTTGGAGAACTTGGGATATAGCACTGATCAACGCGAGGATATTCTTGAACATATCGACAATCATGGGAGCGCAAAAGAAGCCCCTCACTTGAAAGAAGAACATCGGAATGTGTTTGCTTGTTCGATGGGAGACCACGTTATCGAACCTCTTGGCCACGTAAGGATGATGGCGGCTGTTCAACCTTTCCTTTCTGGCGCTATTTCAAAGACNGCTAATCTCACTCATGACGCCTCGGTCGAAGATATNGAATCGTTATATNTGGATGCTTGGAAGTTCGGTGTCAAAGCGCTCGCTGTTTATCGTGACAGCTGCAAGGTCGCACAGCCGTTAGCTGTAGAAACCCCAGAATCGACTAGTTCTATAGTAAGCGCTGCTGAGGCGGTTATTTCTTCGATAGGAAGTCCCCAGCGTGAGAGGTTGCCGAGGTCACGATCGAGCAAGACATTTGAATTCCGAGTTGCGGATTGCAAGGGGTTCGTAACGGTAGGAGAGTACGATGACGGCCGTCCNGGAGAAATCTTTATTCGAGTTAGCAAACAAGGGAGTACATTAGCCGGAATCATGGATGCCTTTGCTATGGCGATAAGTCATGGTCTTCAATATGGTGTGCCGTTAGATGCTTACGTTCGAGCATTTGTTGGTATGCGATTTGAACCGGCAGGAATAACCGATGACCCGGAGCTCCGAATTGCTTCGAGCTTGATCGACTATTTGTTTAGGCGCTTGTCCATTGAGTATCTNGACGCAGAGCAAAGAGCACAGATGAATATTTTTACTACCGGAGAAAGAATACAGCCAACGCTTCCAGGTATTGAAGAGGCTACTGCTGGCACTGAGCAGGGCATTGATATTAAGCCAGANCCTCCCTCAGGAGATGGCGTTGCAAATACGGAAGAATTACGTACCTTCATTCGAATAGATGCTCCATTTTGTATGCAGTGTGGAATACAAATGGGGCGATCGGGAAGTTNCTATACATGTCAGAGTTGTGGGAACACCAGCGGTTGTAGCTGATGGCGAAAGTAGCCATCTGTCATTGAGGAATCTAGGGAAAATCAGGTATGAGGTTTAGCGGAATGCAGCATGAAGGTTGATCGCCAAAGGCTTCGATCCCTAAAGGGAATTAAGTGGTCCAAGTATGGCCCAGACGTTATTCCAGCATGGGTAGCCGATATGGATTTCCTACCTTCACCTAGAATCCTCTCAGAAATTCAGAAAATNGTAGACCTTGGCGATTTCGGATATAGATATCACGATGTTGATCTNCTTATTCCAGCTTGGTGCGAGTGGGTCGAGGAATCGCATGGTTGGCTTCCACCAGCCGACGAATGTCGAGTATTCACTTCTTCTATGAATGCATTGGAGGCNGTGATGCTTTTGCATACAGAGCCAGGNGATGGTGTCGTGCTCTTCTCNCCAATTTATATGCCATTTCGGGCAGCCNTTGAACAAGCCGGAAGGACAGTGGTCGACGTCCAGTTACAAGGNCCTGATTGGAAATTCGAAGCTAATAGNTTTAAGGACTCACTCGANTCTAAAACGCGCGTTGTACTTTTTTGCCAGCCACATAATCCCACCGGTCACATATATACGGAGGAGGAGATAAATGATTTTGCTGAAATAGTAGCTGAGCACGACCTCATAGTTATAAGTGACGAAATTTGGGCTGATTTAGTCTTCGAGGGGAATAAACACTTATCTTTATTTCCCAATCATGACAAGTTACGCAATAGAACAGTTACGATCGGCTCGGCAAGTAAGGCCTTTAATTTAGCTGGAGCTAGGTGCTGTGTAGCCCATGTGGGTTCGGCCTCGACAAGATCACATTTAGAGAAATACCCCGATCACTATTTTGGCCTGCCAAGCTCCTTTGGTTCAGCAGCGACCGTAGCAGCATGGAAGTATGGCAAATCATGGTTGCAGGATGCCAAGGAACAGATTCAACATAACCGAGACTATATCTATAGCCGAATACTCGAAGACCCATCAGGCCTTACTATGCATTTACCTGAATCAACTTATCTAGGGTGGCTAGATTTCTCGAATACAAGCCTTTCTCACCAGCCTTCAAAAGAGCTACTTTACAAGGCGCAGATAGCGCTTGAACCTGGAGATAAATTTGGGGAACAATGTGGATCCTTCGCCAGATTGAATTTTGCAACCGGTATCGACATTGTCGAAGAACTACTTGAGCGAATGCTTACTGCATTGAATCGGTAAAATAAATATTCACTACCAGCCTGCTCTACTGTCACATTAGGCAAAGATAAGCTAAAGTTCGAGAAAACCTAAATGAAGGATGGGGAAATGCGAGCAGCAATATTGCGCGATGACAGCGGTTCTTTAAACGTAGAAGACATATCAATAGATAAGCCTCAGAGAAACGAAGTACTTGTTCAGACCGTTGCGTCTGGACTCTGCCACAGTGATTTGCATTTTATTGACGGGAGCTGGTCTCATCTTGCTATGTACCCGATGCTTCTTGGCCACGAAGCTGCAGGCATCGTTCAAGATGTAGGCGAAGATGTAGTAGGAATTGAAGTAGGCGATCACGTGATCAGTTGCCTTTCAATTTTCTGCGGATATTGTGACCGTTGTTTGACGGGTCATAGCTATATCTGCTCTCAACGTCAAGAAATCTCGGGACGCCCTATGGAAGAGACGCCGCGACTTACCGATAGCGAAGGGGCAGTGATAAACCAATTCACAGGTTTAGGTTCCTTTGCGCAAGAGATGCTCGTTCATCAAAATGGGGTAGTAAAGATCACCCCAGACATGCCTTTAGACCGTGCTGCTCTAATTGGGTGTGGAGTGACGACTGGCGTCGGAGCTGTTTTCCGTACGGCTGAAGTTAAACCTGGTTCTACCGTTGCGGTCATTGGCTGCGGCGGGGTTGGAATATCAGCTATCCAAGGGGCGCACCTTGCAGGAGCACGGCAAATTATCGCTGTTGACTTAGAACCCCAGAAACTTGAATGGGCTGTGCAATTAGGGGCTACACACACCGTCAATCCAAACGATGGAGACCCAGTACTGCAAGTTCATGAACTTACCGGTGGAGGAGTGGATTACAGCTTTGAATGCATAGGGCTCAAACAAACAGCTGAGCAAGCATTTGGAATGATACGTCAAGGGGGTGCCGCAACGATTATCGGAATGGTCCCACTTGGTGAGACTATTGAAGTTTCCGGAGCTGATTTATTTCTTGGGTCAAAAAAACTTCAGGGGTCAATGATGGGATCTAATAACTTCAAGGTCGATATGCCACATCTATGTGACCTTTACCTTGGTGGTCGTCTGAAGCTTGATGAAATGGTCTCTCGTACGATCACCCTTGACGAAATTAACGATGGCTTTGACGCGATGAAAAACGGTGAAGTAGTCCGAGCAGTCATAGACTTTGGAACCTGAACTACTCGTAGCAGGGTAAAAATATGACCACCTGCCCTACGTTAGAGACAGAGCGACTCATTCTTCGCCCATTTCGTGAAGATGATCTTGCAAGCTACTTCACGATGATGAAAACTCCAGAGTTACGTGAATCGCTTCGAATCCCCGGCGAAAGAGGCCGATCTGAGGTTTGGCTTGAAATGGCTTGGTGGCTTGGCCAGTGGGAACTTCGAGGAACCGGAAACTGGGCGCTACAGGATAAAGCATCTGGAATTTTTATCGGGAGGGCAGGTTTGCATAATCCGGAACGACATGACTGGCCAGGAGTAGAGGTAGGGTGGGCGCTTCACCCAGACTGGTGGGGGTTAGGATACGCTACGGAGGCAGGAGAAGAATCTATCCGATATGGATTTGAAGAACTTGGTCAGGACAGTCTCTATAGCACTATTTTGGTAGACAATCATCGGTCTCAGACCGTAGCTCAAAGGTTAGGTTTTGTTTTGATTGATACGAAAGTGCTCTCTCATTATCCCACGGAGCCGCATGGTATTTGGATGTTGGATAGGGGATCATGGATAGCGAAATAAGAAAAGCAAATTCAGGATGGTGGGATGGTGGCGTAGGCTATGAAATCTATATCCGATCATTTGCTGACAGTAACGGAGATGGAGTCGGGGATCTTTCAGGTATTACAGGAAAATTAGAATATCTTTCGTGGTTGGGTGTTGATTTAATATGGATTACGCCGTTTTACCCGTCGCCAATGGCAGATTTCGGTTACGACGTCAGCGATTACTGTGGAGTCGACCCCCTTTTCGGTAATCTGAACGACTTTGATGCGCTTATCGAAGAAGCGCACAAGCAAAAGCTTCGCGTCATAATCGACCTTGTACCAAATCACTCTTCTTCAGAGCACTCATGGTTCAAGTCCTCTAAGTCATCGATGGACAATGACTACAGAGGGTATTATCACTGGAGAGACCCAGCCGCCGATGGGGGCCCACCTAACAATTGGGTGTCTCATTTTGGAGGTTCAGCTTGGACATTCGATGAAGAGTCAGGACAGTATTATCTTCACCTCTTCCTTCCAGAGCAACCTGATCTGAACTGGAACAACCCCAAAGTAATCCAAGAGTTTGATGAAATCCTTAAGTTCTGGCTTCTGCGAGATGTTGACGGTTTCCGTATTGACGTAGCACAGGGGCTTGTGAAGAACATGTTAATGCCCAACAACCCTATTCGCTTTCCGATTAATGATGATATGAGCCCTCGACAAGTGTTCGCTTCATTTGATCATCGATATGACCTTGACCAAGCTGGAAATCTTGAAATCTTTAGAAGGTGGAGAAACCTTGTAGAGCCTTATGGCTCTCTGCTTCTGGGAGAGGTCTACTTACGTGACAATGACCCAAACAGGGTTAGTAGGTACGTGAGTTCAGGGGATGCTTTGCATCGGGCTTTTTACTTTGCCCCCATGCACGTTCCTTGGGACCCTCAATCTATGTGGGATACTTTTAGAGACGCTCTAGATGCTGCACCTGAAGATTTGTCTTGGGCCCTAAGTAGCCATGATGATCCCCGCGCCCCAACAAGATTCGGTGGTGGCGAAGAGGGAAAACAGCGTGCGCTGGCGTATTCAGTTCTTCTGTTCTTTCTTCCAGGTTTACCTGTTCTTTATCAAGGGGATGAACTAGGGCTATCAAGCATCGAATTAAAACAAGAAGAACTTGCTGACCCCGTAGCAACAAGAAATGCTATCGAATCAGATGGCCGAGATGGGGCTAGGACTCCAATACCATGGGGTGGAGGTTCCGAATTTGGCTTTACTGAAGGGGTTCCATGGATACCGATCGGAAATCGCACCTATGAAGACACTGTGGAGTATCAACAGACAACCAGAGGTTCTTGGTTGATGCAGTATCGAAAACTTCTTTCAATCCGCAAGGAAAATCTTAAACTAGATACACCTTTGCGCTGGATTACAGCGAGAAATAATGATGTGATCAGCTTTAGTCGAGGTAATTTGATTAGCGCATTAAATGTCGGAGTCTCCGAACAAACTATCTCCCTTCCTCAAGGAGACTGGAATTTAGTGTTTTATGTCGGTGAAGTTTCTTTGAACGACATGGAAGTTACTTTTGGGGAGAACTCTGCAGCAGTCCTAGTCAGTTAGTGACCGGGAGAGTCGAATCATAGCAATCGCAGCTTCTGCAGCTGATGTGCCTTTATCTCCGGAAGACCCGTCATGATCGATGTAGCTGCTGTCTGATCTTTCGAGGGCCTGTTCGTAGGTGTTGGTGGTTAGCACACCTAAAGAGATTGGGGTTTTCGTTGAGAGGCTTACTGCTTGAATCCCTCTGATGCACTCTCCAGCGACAAAATCAAAATGAGGAGTTCCACCTTTGACTACGGACCCCAAAGTAACGATCGCGTCTACGTCCGTCTTGTCAATTACCTCTTGGCATGCAAATGGGATCTCGAAAGCGCCAGGAACCCAACGGACGGAAATATCTGCATTGAAATCAGAACTATTTTCCAGATAACTGCATGCTCCGTCTAGTAAGCGGTTGGAAATTTCTTCATTGAATTGGCTAACGATTATGCCTATATGAAACTTCTCAGCAGTCACTCATTCTCCTTAGCTGCTTTTCCTTTATCTTCGCTAAGCAGATGGCCCATCCGTTCCTCTTTTGTTTGGAGATAGCGAACATTTTCAGAATTGGTTCTTACAATAAGAGGTACTCGTTCAACAATTTCGAGATGGTACCCTTCGAGACCACCGTATTTTGCTGGGTTATTAGTGAGTAGGCGCATTTTTGTTATTCCAAGATCCGAAATAATTTGCGCGCCAATCCCGTATTCTCTTGAATCGACTGGAAGGCCTAAGGCGACATTGGCATCAACCGTATCCATTCCCTCATCTTGCAATGCATACGCTCTCATCTTATGCCCGAGTCCGATTCCACGTCCTTCGTGGCCTCTTAAATACACAATCGCCCCACCATTTTCGGACTCACTAGCTAGTTGCATAGCCAAATCAAGTTGGGAGCCACAATCACATCTCAATGAGCCGAGAACGTCACCCGTTAGGCATTCCGAGTGCACGCGAACTAGCGGGGGTTGACTTGGGTCAAAGTTATCAGTGACAAATGCAAGATGCTCTATTTCATCAAGTGAACTGCGGTAGATATGGGCGGTAAATTCCCCGAATTTTGTCGGGATGCGCGCCGTGGAGAATCGTTCAACAAGTCGCTCATGGCGATTCCTATACCTGATCAAATCCGCTATTGAGATGATGGGGATTTCATAGGTTTTCGAAAATTCTAAAAGCTCAGGAAGGAGTGCCATAGTTCCATCTTCGGAAACAATCTCTGATATAACTCCCGCTGGTGAGAGTCCGGCCATAGTTGCTAGATCGACTGCCGCTTCGGTATGGCCGGCCCGTTTGAGAACTCCACCCGCACGTGCCCGAAGAGGAAAAACGTGGCCAGGTCTAGCGAAGCCACTAGCGACGACGCTGTCGTCTGCTAGAGCGCGGCAAGTTAAGGCTCGGTCACTTGCAGATATTCCTGTGGTCGTTCCTTCAGCTACGTCTACAGAAATAGTGAATGCGGTACCCATCGCCTCAGTATTATTGGCGACCATTAATGGAAGGTGGAGTGCGTCAGCACGTTCATTAGTGATTGGGCAACAGACGACTCCACTCGTATGTTTGACCATAAACGCCATATCTTCCGGAGTGACTGTCTCAGCAGCGATAATGAGGTCACCTTCATTTTCGCGATCTTCGTCATCTATTACGATGACAAACTTTCCTGCTGCTATGGCATCAATCGCTTCTCGGATCGTATTCAGTTCAGACACGCTACCTACTCTACTTCTAAGTTGGTCAGCTTGTTTGCTGAAAGTTGACGCTCAACATATTTTGCAAGGATATCTACTTCGATATTAACCGAACCCCCAGCTATTTTTTGTCCGAGGTTGGTTGCCGACCATGTGTGGGGGATAACTGCGACTTCAAAAAGGCCGGAACTTACTGCAGCGACAGTAAGGCTGATTCCATCTATTGCTATGGAGCCTTTGTGGCAGACATATTGTTCCCATTCAGGTTTAAGCTCAAAGGCAAATCGGTAAGATTCATCGTCTTGTAGATCTATGCTCTGAATGGTCGTTGTTCCATCGATATGGCCTTGAACGATATGCCCACCGAACCGACCGGAGGTCTGAAGAGGGCGCTCAAGATTTACTGAGTCTCCTTCATGTAGAAGGCCTAATGTTGTTCGATTCATGGTTTCAGGTACAGCGTCTGTGGTCCACCAGTTCTTTCCGAAGCTAATGGCTGTAAGGCAGCAACCGTTTACTGAAATCGAAGAACCAGTTTCGATATCGTCTAGTACTTTACTTGCTGAAAAAGTAAACGTGGATCCTGAACCGTTTGGGGATATGGATTTTACTATGCCGACTTCTTCGATTATTCCTGTGAACAATTGGCCCTTTCAATTTTTAGTATTGCGCATTCCTTGTATTAATGTATACCATTAATACAAGGAATGCAATATGGAAAAATCCATACGTTATATTTCAATGAGCAGATGGTGGCTTACATCTCCGATTTGTCTGATTTCTATTTTTCGGCTCATAAACCACCACCCATCATCGTGTAAATAAAATGAATCAAAATATTGGCCGGTAATAATCGCCTGCAGTGGGAAGTCTTTCATTCCCTGAAATACCGTAAAGTATGATGATGATTCAGCTGAGTTTCCTGCTATGTGAATTTCGATATTTGTCGTGACATGATGTGTCCGAGGCGTTCCATCTTCGTATCTGCGTGTTGTATTCGTATACATCGAACTCACATTGTCTGACCCTTCAATATGAGTAGCATCATCGATAATGATCTTTCCTCTGCTAAATAATTCTCCTATGCCTACAAAATCGCCGTTATCTATGCGTCTAGCGTATTCAAGCAGGAGATGTTCAATTTGATGTGAACTATTCATGTGGTTGCTTTCAAGATTCTGCATAGTAGGTGAGTGTCTGCATGTAGAATGATTTTACTTGCGGGAACACCGTAACCACTCAAGGAAGATTGTGTTTAGTTCAATTCCTAGTCCAAATTCAGGATCGCTCGACTTAGGGCCTTTAACCCTTCGAGGGTATGGCCTTATGATCGCTCTTGGTGTTCTTGCCGCAGTTTGGCTAGCAGCGAAAAGATTTACGGACCGCTCGTTAAGTTCCGATCATGCTGCAGGAATGGCGATGTGGGCTGTCCCCGCTGGCATCGTTGGAGCTCGTGTTTATCACGTCATTACAGATTGGGGTCGTTTTACAGGTAATTGGGGAGATGCACTCAAAATATGGAAGGGGGGACTCGGCATTTTAGGTGGAGTTATCTTTGGCTATCTGGCTGTTGTTATTTATTGCAGAAGAGCTAATTTAGATCTACGAACGGCTATGGACGTTGGAGCCCCTGCGATACCTCTTGCACAAATGATAGGAAGATGGGGGAATTGGTTTAATCAAGAGCTCTACGGTCGCCCATCTGACCTTCCATGGGCTTTAGAAATTGATCCTGAGAATCGTCCTTCCCAATATATTGAACAAGCCACTTTCCACCCGACTTTTCTCTATGAATCGTTATGGAACCTGATGGTCGTTCTGGTGCTAATCAAAATTGATCGAATGAAAATACTTTCCAAGGGGATGTTGTTCGTTGTTTATTTTGTCTTGTATTCCATTGGGCGTATTTGGGTAGAAGCTCTCCGCATAGATGAAGCAACACAAATTGCCGGACTTCGAATTAATGTATGGGTGTTTTCTGTCCTCCTTCTTCTAAGTCTCGGCTGCCTTTTCAAGTTTGAGCGGCAAGAAAGCCGCACTTTGAAAAGTGCTGAGAAAGAACAAATAGGTGTTCCTACTACCCTTAAAGAGGGCGACGCCGATGAAGAGTTACCGGATCAAGCGGATTAATCCAAAGAAATCTCAGCACAGCACCTTCTATAGGAGTAGTTTCAAGTTTAAGGCATTGGGGGAAAATGATTGAAGAGAATCCATACGAGGATAGGTTTGAGCGAACGTTCGCATTCGTAGACCTTTCTGGGTTCACAACCTTTACGGACCGATGGGGGGATAAAGCAGCGGTCGAAGTCCTTAATGACTTTAGATTTCTGGTTAGGACAGTTGCTTCGCGAAAAGGCATTCGTATAGCGAAATGGCTGGGGGATGGAGCAATGTTGGTTGCTGTAGAACCAGAAACCGCTACCGAAGCTATTATGGAAATGCTAGATTCCTTGGCTCAATCTGATGCACCTCTTGAACTGCGCGCAGGCTTAGCTTCTGGACCTGTATTGCTGGTAGACGGAGAAGACTATCTTGGACACGCCGTTAACATGGCCTCTCGGTTATGTGACCAAGCTGAACCAGGAGAAGTTCTGGCTACAAGTTCAATGATTACTTCTCTAATGGTAAATACTCCGTCTACTCCTATCGGGAAACACCAAATCAAGGGATTTAAAGAACCTATAGAGCTAGTTCGGCTCACACGGGCCAATTAAATTTGAGGTATTTCTTAACATGTCCATACAAGGTGTCAGAAGATGTATTCTAGATGACTGTGCATACTCCCTACTCTCACAAATCCACATGGCGAAAGTGGCATAGCTGTCTTCACAGGTTTTTATGACAAATAATCAAACATGGAGTGATCTTGGTGTGGACAAAGACATTTGTGATGTCCTCTTAGAGAGGGGCATAACTTCACCATTCCCTATTCAAACCCTTACAATCCCAGATGCGCTTTCCGCTAGAGACGTCTGTGGTAAAGCAAAGACCGGATCTGGAAAAACCTTTGCTTTTGGCATTCCTATGATCCAAAATCTCGATCTAACTAGAAAATCTAGTTCATCAGACCCAAGAGTCCTCATACTCGTTCCCACCCGAGAATTAGCAGTTCAAGTAAGTGAGGAGCTCTTGCCTATTACCAATGTTCGTGGGCTAAAGATAGCCGCAATCTATGGAGGGGCGAACATCGAAACGCAGATAAAAACTATAAAGAAAGGACTGGATCTTATAGCTGCTACGCCTGGAAGGATGATCGATCTTCTTGAACGAGGTGAAATTTCCGTTGCTGCATTGGAGATGGTCGTTATTGATGAGGCTGACCGAATGGCGGATATGGGTTTTCTTCCTCAAGTTGAATGGATTCTAAGAAAGGTTGGGAGAAAGCACCAAACGCTTCTGTTCAGCGCAACGTTAGACGGAGCTGTTAATTCTTTAATCCAGAGGTATCAATCTGATCCCTGCATGCACGAAGTTGAAGCAAAGGAAATCACAGTTGAAGAGATGACTCATCGATTTCTCCATGTGCACGAGCGAGACAAGGTTAAAGTGGCTGCGACCATAGCAGCATCGACGACACGGACTTTGGTATTTAGTAACACTAAGGCCGGGTGCGATCACCTCGTCCGAAAACTTACGGATGAAGGGGTTAAAGCGCAAGCTATCCATGGCGACCTTCGTCAGAATATGAGAGAAAAAGCATTAGACCGTTTCGCAAGAGGAGATCTTCCCGTACTAGTAGCTACTGACGTAGCGGCAAGAGGAATTCATGTAGATGATGTCGAAGTAGTGATTCACTATGATCCTCCGCCTGATCATAAAACGTATCTACACCGATCCGGTAGGACGGCGAGGGCTGGTACTAAAGGCCTAGTAGTGACCTTGCTGTTGTGGGACGAAGAACTCATCGTTAAACGTCTTCAGAAGCGCGTAGGGCTTGATATTCCTATTGTTGAGATGTTCTCTAACGATCAAAGATTGCAGCATCTCGGAGATTGGGAACCAGAAAAGTAGGGAAGCATATAGTTTTTTCACCGTGAAACACTCGTAAACTTTTAGGTATGAATGTTTCGTGTGGTTCCCTATGAATCCATCATTAATCGAATGGCTCAAAAAATCTTTGAGAGACGGATCTACCCCGATCCAGATAGCTGCAGCAATAGCTAGAGGAGTCGCGATTAATAAAGGGCTGCCCCGAGACTCTTCGGAGCCTGAACTTCTTTCCTGCGGAAATCTGCTAGCCCCGAGCGAAATCGAATATACACCAGAACTGGTTGGTGCGGCCTATGAACAATGCTTAGACTCCTCTATTCGCCGTAACAGTGGTGTTCACTACACTCCCACCGAAGTCGCGCAGAAGCTGACTGACATTGCTTTAAGCAAGGCTCCTCCCGGCCCTATATGTGATCCCTCAGTGGGGGGAGGTTCATTTCTACTTGCCGCGGCAAACGTTTTTCGAACATTTGGTATTTCTCCTACGATTATTGTTAAGGACCTCTTATGGGGTATTGATCTGGACCCAGATGCTATTCGAGTAACTAAAACAGCCTTAGCGCTTTGGGCTTCTGAAGATCAATGGGTTGTTACTGATAACAATCTTGTAACTGCTAACTCATTAGAAACTGGTATAGATGCCTTCCAATCACCACCTAGTAAGGGTTTCTCAGCAGTGATAGGCAACCCACCTTTCCAAAATCAGCTTCAACATCAGACTGTTCGATCTTTAGACTTAACAAATGAACTTCGAGAGCGTTGGAAGACCTCCGCTGGCCCATATGCAGATACAGCGGGGTTTTTCCTTCTTGTTGGGTCATCGATGCTCTCAGAAAAGGGGATATTGCTTATGATTCAGCCGCAATCTTTTCTCTCAGCAGCTGATTCTCTCCCAATACGAGAAAACCTCGAAGAGCAACTGGGCCTTATGGGTATGTGGATTGGTGGGTCAGATATATTCGAAGCCGGTGTGCATGTCTGCGCGCCGATCTTTGGCCCCATAGGAGGAGAATCCCAACTGAAACTGTGGGAGGGCCCTGAGATAGAGGAAAGACCCCCAATAAACAGAGAGAAAAAGGATAATTGGACTGAAATTATTTCTGCATCCAGTGGAGTTCCCTGTGTTAATCTTCAGGGGCCAGAATTAAAAAACATTTCCTCATCTACTGCAGGATTCCGGGAT
This sequence comes from Acidimicrobiaceae bacterium, assembly GCA_002724825.1. Lineage (GTDB taxonomy): Bacteria > Actinomycetota > Acidimicrobiia > Acidimicrobiales > UBA8592 > UBA8592. The sequence goes on along the minus strand of PBPU01000085.1, from coordinate 4,829 downwards.
CAATTCTATGGGCTCAAAGACTATGTCTCCGAGAAGCACCTCTGTCAGGGAGATTGGGCGCCACTTATTACGGTGGGAATGATAGACCCGTTCCGTAATCGCTGGGGGCAAGGTGCATTTCGATACGCAAACAAAAGCTGGGTTGAGCCGGTAGTCGACTTAGACGCATTGAAGAAAGGTAATTTAGAACTCTTCCATTGGGTAAAGGATCGTTTGAGGCCAAAGATTCTAGTAGCAACTCAAACTAAAGTCCTTGAAGTGCTTCCAGATCCTGAAGGTAGTCTCGTTCCTTCAACGCCAGTTATTTCTGTGGAGTGTGATTACGAAAATATTTGGTTAATATCTGCAGCGCTTAGCTCGCCCGCTGCTAGCGCTACAGCTTTCGCTAGAGCTGCTGGAGCGGCTATGTCATCGGATACTTTGAAGTTGTCAGCTACCCAAGTTAGCGAGATACCTCTTCCAGAACGAACTGTTCAGTGGGAACAAGGAGCAGAATATGCACAACAAGCGTACTTGGCAGATTCAGAATCAGTTTGGGCATCCTGCCTTCACAAGCTCGGCCAAGAAACAGCAAAAGCGTATGAGACGGGTAACGATGTTTTTGAATGGTGGTTAAATCGCCTGCCCGCATGGCGCTAGCAATTCAGCGTCTATGTTGGAGTTTCTGTCAAATGCTGGTTGACTGACAGTACATCAAGAGTTGTTCATTAATGAACACGGCAACCTGGGATTGACACCCAAGGTGCCACTAGCCGAAGGGTTAGGATGGGGTTTAGCCGAAAGCTAAGCAAAAAAGTGTGAGAAAATAGAAAGTACAACTTATCACTTACCGAAGGGTGTCTATTTAGAAGAAGGATAAAATGGAACTCGTGAGACGTGCAAAATCTAAAGGACCAAGGTTAGACATTATTGAAGGTGGTCAGGGCCCAAGTGAAGGGTCTGTAAATGCTGTTCCCGCGCACCCACGAGACTACTCAACCGATCTTCCAGTTTCTGGCGCATGGTTTCCTGGAGACCCTGTAGGTCATCGTCGCTTCTTGACCATAACTGACGGTTATCCGTTCGCTCTCGAACCTGGTGGTAGCCTCGCTGAAGTTGTCCAAGCATACGAAACATGGGGAACCCTAAACAGTGACTCCTCTAATGCTGTGCTTGTATGTCACGCATTAACCGGAGATTCACACGTGACCGGAGAAAGCAACACTGCCCACCCAACAAAAGGCTGGTGGGATGAAGTGATTGGCCCTGGAAAGGCAGTGGATACAAATGAGTATTTTGTTGTCTGTATAAATGTTCTTGGTGGGTGCCAAGGAAGCACAGGGCCATCCTCACTAGACCCGCACATCGGCCGCCCATATGGGTCGCGATTCCCAGAGATAACGATTCGCGACATTGTTCGAGCGCAAGCAAAGGTCGCTGATCACCTTGGAGTAGGCCAATGGCATGCTGTTATAGGGGGGTCAATGGGAGGCATGCAAGTCCTTGAATGGGCAGCTATGTTCCCTGAACGCGTTCTGCGCATTGCGCCAATAGCAACCGCCTTAGCAGCCAGTTCGCAGCAAATAGCATGGAGTGCTGTAGGAAGGTCAGCACTAGCGTTAGATCCCAGATGGAGAGGCGGGGATTACTATGACGCTGAACCAGGGGAAGGCCCTTATGCCGGTCTTGCAATAGCGCGAGCGATTGCGCAGATACATTACCGAAGCGATGAAAGCTTCCAAAAACGTTTCGGAAGATCGCTTGTAGAAAAGGATTCGCTCTTTGGCCTATGGGATCGCTTTCAAGTCGAATCCTATTTGGATTATCACGGAGAAAAGTTGGTTCGCCGTTTCGACGCCAATTCATATCTCGTTCTTAATCGGGCCATGGATACACATGACCTCGCCCGAGGCCGAATTTCCATGGAAGAAGCCGTCAAAAGAATCTCCGCAACTGTCGCGACAGCCAGCATCAGCACTGATTCTCTGTACCCGCCTCATCAACAAAGTGAAATACAACGACTCATTTGTGAAGCAGGCGGTGAATGCATTTACGTTGAAATTGACGATTCAAATGGGCATGATGGATTCCTTCTAGCAGCAGAAGGTGTAGGAGATGTTCTCCGTTCGCTTCTTCAGAGCTAAGCCACTGTATAAGTTGAGAGGTCATGCCTGAAGGGATAGAAGTTGAGTACTACCGGAGAGGGGCAGAAGCAGCTCTTTCTCGAACAATTTCTTCGATAGTGGCCGATGATTCGCTGTATTTGAAGGGGCAAACTTCTAGACACTTGCTTGAAGAAACTTTAGTAGGGAGCAGGTTCTTGCATGCGAAACGTATCGGTAAGTTACTCTATCTGGAAACTGTTGATGGAGAAATTTTGGGAATCCGTTTTGGTATGACAGGAAGGATTATTATTGATGGATCTGCGCCCATTAAATTTTTAGAATATTCCAGTGAGAGGGACGAGCCTTCTTGGGATCGTTTTGTAGTGCATTTCTCCGATGGTGGGAGTATGCGGATTCGCGACCCTCGGCGTCTAGGTGGTGTGGAGCTGAATCCTGATCTTAGTTCGCTTGGTTTCGATCTGTATGTAGTTACGGAACAAGAACTTCTAAGCGTACTTATGGGGTCATCGCGTCCAATTAAAGCTAGATTAATGGATCAAAGCAGGGTCGCAGGGTTGGGGAATCTGTTAGCAGATGAAATTCTTTGGCGGTCTTCTATCGACCCTCGGCGACCATCAGACTCCTTGAGTAAAGACGAAATGCGAACTTTGTACAAGCTTTTTTTAAAGACCATCAATGAATTAACGTCTCTAGGGGGATCCCATATGGGAAGTCTTCAAGATCACAGAGTAGGGGGTGGGTTATGCCCAAAGGACGGAATTCCTTTAGAAAGATACAAGGTTGGGGGGAGAACAACCTATTCTTGTCCTGAGCATCAGAAAGGGTAACTCGGGATGAAAAAAGCCAGTATGTATGCAAGTGCTCTTACCCTGAACCTTATTTATCTAATAGGCCAAACAGATTTAGTTCTTGCGCAGATAACAGAGTCTGACAAAGATTACATTCCTGGAGAAAATGAAACTTCACAACTTATAACTTCGTCATTCGAAGTGAGAAGGGCGGTAATCGCCTTAATAGTCATTGCTGCTGTAGCTCTTGTCGGGTTATGGTACTACTGGCGCAGGACAGGTCAGTGGGCACGAACCCGCTTTATCGATGAGCATGGTGAAGACCTATTAAGTAAAAAAGAAACTACCTTTCGAAAACTCCTAAAGGTGATTGATCGAGCCAAAAGCAAACTTACGAGTTTAGGATCTGGTTCTCGAAGCAGAGGAGCCGCTGGTTCTGCAGACTTGTAGTCACTTGCTCTATGCTGATTGCATGGAAAATGAATTTGATATAGAAGCAATGGTTCAACGCTTTCAAGCTAGAGCTGCTGCAGTGAAAAAAAGAGATCTCCCGCCTGTTGGCGGTGAAGAGCGACAACTCTTTATAGAGCAAGCCCAGAAAGATTATATGGACTATGCAATCATTGGAGACGCAAAAGGTTCCCTTGTCGATGGCGTGCTCACTCTGAAGATAGATCTTCGAGGCTGAATTGAAAATATAGAAATGGTATTTCTAGAAGTATTGTTTTTCCATTTACCTCTGATTGCTTATTTCTCTTTCTGTTTCCTATACTTGAGTCTCTGCGGATGTAGCTCAGTTGGTAGAGCGCAACCTTGCCAAGGTTGAGGTCGCCGGTTCGAGGCCGGTCATCCGCTCAGGAAAACTATTACTCTGTAGCTGATCGGTATTTGATCGGAATAGGGTACTATTTGTGAAAGCACGATAGTGCTAGACAAGCGTCGGTGCCCGAGTGGCCTAAGGGAGCGGCCTGCAAAGCCGTACAATCGCGGGTTCAAATCCCGCCCGGCGCTCAAACACATTCAAGATTCATGCGAGGGGACTTGAGTCGAACTATTCTTCAGATATGAGTGATGTTCCTCGCGGTCCTGACTGGTGGCAAGATAAGGATGGGCAATGGTATCCACGCCATGTTTCATCCAGTAAAGACAACGGTGAAACTTCGACAGCTCCCCTTGGGCCTTCGGCGGAGTCGAATGAGGAGAATGAAGAAAGTCTTCCAGAGTACTTCTCACGAACATACGGATGGGGAGAACAGCCTGATGAGGGGGAGCCTATTCTAGTTATAGGTGGTGGGAAAGCCGTTGACGATACTGACCCAAAATTTACGACCCTTACAGAGAGAGCTCCAACCGCCGTGCATCAGCCAGTTCGACCTGTTTTTCCTCCGGACTTATTTTCAGGATCTCTAGGAGTTATTGGGGCAATATTGCTTGTTATTGGTTCTTTCCTTGATTGGGCTACTGCCGGTGGAAGTTTGACAACTGGTGTTGTTGAGGGGATAGGTGATTCTAACGGGATTGGGACGTTAATAACTGGAGGAATATGTGCTTTCCTTGCCGGTTTATTTCTTTCCGGACAGAGGAAACGCTGGGTTGGACTTGCAATGATCATCAGCGCCGGAGTCGCTGTAGCCCTTTCTATTTACAGCATTGTCGATATAGCTAGCACTTCAAATAACATTCCGGAAAATCTTATAGAGCGGTTTCCCACTATTGATGCAGCTTTTGCCAGCAACGCAAAGCTGGATTTCGATTTAGGTCTCTGGGCGGTCTTAGGGGGCTCAGTAATTTCACTCTTGGCTGGCCTATCAGGTTTTAAGCGCCATACATAGTCTAAAGAATGAGCAACAAGGAATTTTGACTGATAGCATCATCCGTCTAGGGCCGTTAGCTCAGTTGGCTAGAGCACCTGCATGACGCGCAGGGGGTCGGGGGT
>PBPU01000084.1 GCA_002724825.1 Acidimicrobiaceae bacterium | reverse complement strand
CTCAGCTTCTTCAACCTCAGCTTCTTCAACCTCAGCTTCTTCAACCTCAGCTTCTTCAACCTCAGCTTCTTCAACCTCAGCTTCTTCATCTTCGGAACCTGCTGCCCAGTCTTCTGCAGAGATTGCTGGCCCTCCCTCTGCGGGTTGCCACACTTGCTCGCCGGTGTCAGGATCAACTACCCATTCGCCTTCGGCCCAGTCGACTTTTTCATACGCTTCTTCTTCTTCAAGTTGTGTTTCAGATTTGATGTCGATTCGCCAACCGGTCAATCTGGCTGAGAGCCTGGCATTCTGACCATCTTTCCCGATAGCGAGAGAAAGCTGGTAGTCCGGCACTATTACTTCAGCAGTGCCGGTTTCTAAGTCGGTTCGAACCTCTTTTACCTTCGCAGGAGAAAGTGCACGTGAGACGAACTCTTCGGGCTCCTCGGAGAAGGGAACGATATCTATCTTTTCGCCGCGTAGTTCATTAACAATCATTCGTACTCTTGCCCCGCTAGCACCGACACAAGCACCTACTGGGTCCACATTTGGATCATTTGACCAGACAGCAATTTTTGTTCTATGCCCAGGCTCCCTCGCACATGACCGGATTTCTACAATTCCATCAGCTATTTCGGGAACTTCAAGTTCAAAAAGGCGTTTGATTAAGCCAGGATGCGTTCTGCTAACAACAATTTGCGGGCCCTTTGCAGTTTTTCGCACCTCAACAATATACGCTTTTATTCTTGTGTTACTGTCTGGACGTTCGTTTGGGACCTGCTCAGCACGCGGCAGAAGCGCTTCAACACGACCTAAGTCGAGAAGCGTATATCGGCTATCGCTTTGTTGAATAATCCCTGTGACGATATCCCCTTCTCGGCCAGCATATTCTTCATACTTTTGCTCTCGTTCTTCTTCACGGATCCTTTGGGTTAGTACCTGTTTGGTTGTTACAGCTGCAATTCGCCCGAAGTTGTCAGGAGTAACATCAAATTCTTCACCGATTGGTTCCAAATCTTCATCTAACTCTTGAGCCATTACTCGGTATTCCATAGTTTCGGGATTTATGGTCACCCATGCATACTCGTGAGCGTCTGGCATTTTTTTGTAGGCAGATTCTAACGCATCAGCTAAAACAGCAAATAGCTTGTCGACGGAAATCCCTTTATCTACGGCTAGTGCCTGCATGGCCTCTAACATTTCAGCGTTCATTTCTCATACTCCTTAATTCCAGATCCTTGCAATATCTTTGCTTCATTAGAATTAGCTTTTCCTGGTTTCTGGTTCTGTTTCCAATGAAACACAGTTGTAGCTTTCGAAATATCATTTAGTAAAATTTCTTCGACTTCACCTGATTCATTTTCAAGAGAAATCGATTCGTTAGAAACCGAGTTAAGCCGGCCTTTAAATCGTCGTTCACCCTCAACATGGGGGGCTAATTTAACTCCAACAATCTCGCCTTTAGCTCCTTCAAAATGAGCTTGGGTTCTTAATTTCCGTTCTAATCCAGGACTAGAAACTTCTAATGTATATTTATTGGGCATCGGGTCATTCACATCGAGCGCCTTGGAAAGTTGCCGATTAATTCCGGCTAGTTCGTCTAGGGTAACTCCGCCTTCAGCTTGCACTGTGACCTTTAGATTTCCTCCGTTTCTCTCTACGTCGTAAAGAGAAAACTTCGTTCCAGAAAGTAGGGATTCAGCGAGTTCATTAATCTGGCGAATGATGCTCATAATTCTCCTACATATACAATATTCTTAATTACAGCCCATTATCTAAGAAAGGCGTGGGCAAAACCCACGCCTCTTTCCTTAAGGATTGAAGACTTAGTTTCACTATACCCGAGAATACGATCTCTCCGGTAGAACTTTTCTGATCTAGGCAATTTATCTTTGTTTCACTGAGTATAAGTTTATTTAGCTTCTAAATCTTTCTGATCAGTTCCACTTTCTGGGATCCGTGATTAACATCATCGCCTTGATCCATAAGAAGTTTCTCACGATCTTTTTCTGCTTCTTTTTCAGCTTTTTCGAGATCCACACGCTCTAAAGCTGCATCGACACCATGCTCAACGATATACTCCGCCCACTCCACAAGCGCTTCCACCATTTCACTCTCTTCAACTACGGCGACATTTCTTCCCTGCACAAACAAATGACCCCTCTTGTTACCTGCTGCAATGCCTAGATCAGCCCCTCGGGCTTCGCCAGGGCCATTGACAACACAGCCCATTATTGCTATTTGGAGGGGCAGTTTTTTCGTTGCAAAAACTTTTTGGGCTTCTTCTGCTAATGCGTAGACATCTACTTCAGCTCTTCCGCAGCTTGGACAAGCAATGAGATCTACGTTCTGGAGCTCTCTAAGCCCAAGTGATTCAAGCAGTTTTCTTCCTGCCCGAGCTTCCTCAACTGGATCTGCGGTAAGGGAGTACCTGATGGTATCCCCGATGCCCTCCATTAGTAAAGTCCCTATCCCAGCGGTTGATTTTATTAACCCCTCTGGTGGAGGTCCGGCTTCAGTTACACCTAGATGAAGAGGGTAATCTGTGACGCTGCTGAGCTGACGGTATGCTTCCACCATTAGTGGAACGCTAGATGCCTTGACTGATATCTTTACCATGTCAAAACCAACATCTTGGAAGTACTCTAACTCATTTAGTGCCGACTCAACCATCGCCTCTGGAGTAACTGTGTCTCCATATTTTTTATACAAATCAGGGTGCAGTGAACCTCCATTCACTCCGATACGAATTGGTATACCCTTTTCGCCTGCTTCCATAGCTACCGCTTTGATGTGTTCAACTTTTCTGATATTCCCTGGGTTCAACCGAAGACAATCAACCCCAGAAGCTATTGCTGCTAGAGCCATCTTGTACTGATTATGAACATCGGCAACAATCGGGACCGGTGACCGAGGGACGATATGGGCTAGCCCTTCTGCGGCAGCCAAGTCGTTGCAGGTGCACCTGACAATGTCTGCTCCAGCTGCAGCTAAATCGTAGATCTGTTTGAGTGTCTCTTCTACGTCAGAGGTCTTAGTTGTGGTCATTGACTGGACAGAAACGGGAGACCCTCCGCCTACTGGGACATCACCCACCATTATTTGTTTGGTTGGGCGCCTGTTCGGTAAAGATATAACTTCCATATGATTAAGCCTATTGACTCACAGTGCTATTGGGTCTCTTAAATCAAGATATACCGCTGCTAGACCCACAGTAATTAACAAGAATACAACGGCATAGGTAAGTGGAAGTAGTTTCGAAACATCTGCGTGGTAACGCTCTTTACGTACTCCTCGTATCCCTTCATAAAGAGCAACGGCGATGTGACCACCATCAAGAGGAAGAAGCGGAATTAAATTAAAAAATCCTATAAAAACATTAATTGTTATCAAGAATACAAATAGTCCTGTCCATCCCGAATTAGTTAATTCAGCCCCTATTCGTGTTGCTCCAACAACTGATACGACACGGCCCTCCTGTTGCCCCCCCGAGTTAATTGATGTTTCTGACCCCTGAGAAGTTTCTTCATCTGTCTGGACTACATCGCTAAAAAAACTCTTGAGCCCAGATGGACTAAAGAAATCTCCAAGACCTACAAGTGTCTCTTTTGTAAGGGTTCCGAACTGTGTTAGCGATTCAGGCACAGCTGCTAATGGGCCTTCGCGAATTGTCCCCAAAGAACTTCTTCTAATACCGAGGAATCCTTTTTCCTCTATCGAATCTGGGTTATAGCCAACAACTCCCGATAAGAAAAGGCGTTGCCCGTCTCGAATTATTTCAAAGGTAGCTTCCTCTCCTGGCGAAGATGAAATAACAGATACGAGATCGTCCCAAGTAGTAATTTCAGACCCGGCGATAGCGATGATCTCATCACCCTCTTGAATTCCGATCTGCTCGGCAGGACCGTTTGGAAGAACATCTCGAACATTCCATTTAGACTCATCAATTTGAATCCCACTACCTATCAACAAGAAATATAGCAACACAATTGCAATTACAAAATGCATCAGAGAACCTGCACTAGCTAGTAAAAGTCGGTCGCGCAATCTAGCTCTTCTATAGGTCCGCTCTTCGTCTTCTTCCGGCACTGGGTCAAGATTATTCATTCCTATAACCCGCACATATGCACCAGCTGGGATGGCCTTTACACCATACTCGGTTTCCCCACGACGAAATGACCATAATTTAGGTCCGAATCCAATAAAGAACTCTGTTACTTTCATACCTGCTTTTTTTGCCACAAGATAGTGGCCTAACTCATGGAGGAAAAGAATTACAAGGAGAGAAAGTACGACAATAAAGACTGAGAATCCCGCAGAAAATCCTAACAACGCAAGAAGAAAAATGATTAGTATTCCTCCAGCACGTCCATTGCTTCCGCCACGCAGCTCTTGTTCAGATTCAGAACGTTTAACCGTATTCAATTTGCTTTTTGGCTTTAGATTTTCAATTTCGCCCATAAACCTGACCCACACACTGCTCGGCAACTCTTCTAGAGCTGGCATCTGCTTCATAAATAGAATGTTCGGTATCAGCCGGTAAAGAGGGGTATGACTCCATAGTCCGCTCAATCACTTCAGCAATCTCTTTCCATCTGATTTTGTCTTGAAGGAATGCCTCGACTGCTACTTCATTAGCCGCATTCAACCATGCTGGAGCTGTCTCTCCGGCTTTACCCGCATCGTATGCAAGACTTAAACATGGGAACTTATCCATATCAGGGGTCTCAAAAGTTAGTTGAGATAGTTCATCCCAATTAATTTGTCCATGAAGTTTTTGGGACCGTTTTGGATAGTGCAAGGCATACGAAATCGGGAGGCGCATATCGGGCATAGAGAGCTGAGCTAGAACAGAGCCATCGGTAAATTCAACCATTGAATGAACGATAGATTGTGGATGTATGACTACTTCAATTTCCTCATAGTTGACGCCAAAAAGCTCGTGAGCTTCAATCACTTCCAATCCTTTGTTCATCAAAGTAGAAGAATCGACTGTAATTTTTGGACCCATATTCCACGTCGGATGGTTAAGGGCGTCTTCTTTCCTAACATTTGATAATTCATCTGGGTCCCATTCACGAAAAGGACCTCCACTAGCAGTCACAAGAAGCTTATTTATATCTTCGTCATTACTATTCCCTCCATAAAGACACTGGTGAAGAGCGCAATGTTCACTATCTACAGGGATTAGTTCACTCCCCGGAGTTTTTCTTACATGTTGAACAACTGGGCCTGCAGATATTAAAGATTCTTTATTCGCCAATGCGAGCCTACGTCCTGACTTAAGCGCTTCCATCGTGACAGGTAAACCTGCAAAGCCCACAACAGCATTTACTGCAACTTCAGCTGCACTTGCAGCTTCTCTCAATGCACTTTCTCCATAAGCAACCTCGACTTCAGGAGAAGAATCTTGGACTTTCTTAGCTGAATCGGGGTCGGCCATGATCACGAATTCAGGATGAAATTCATTAATCTGCTCAATGATTCGAGAAGTAGAGTTTCCAGCAGCTAATACCTTTATTTCGAAACCTGCTCTGTCTGCCCTAACAACATCAAGTGTCTGTTCGCCTATAGAACCCGTGGAGCCAAATACCGCTAATGAAGTCATTGATAATCTCTACCTCATATAAAAGCATAGATGTTTATTTAGTGATTTTTGATATCGGCCGACGGATTACGCCAAAACTTTCACCACAAAATAAACAGTTGGAAGGACAAATAGCAGCGCATCGCACCGATCTAAGATCCCGCCATGCCCGGGAAGAATCGTACCCATATCCTTAATTCTCAGATCTCGTTTAATTAGAGATTCCGCTAGATCCCCGATGGGTGCAACGAATGCTACAACAATGCCCACAATCAATGCATCGCTGAAGCCAAAAGGAGTGCCATCAAAAGGCCCGACATCAAACAACGATATGAGGACAGAAACACCCACCGTAGAAATCGCACCCCCTATCAACCCTTCGATTGTTTTGTTTGGACTAACTTCTGTTAGCGGAGAGCGTCCTAACGCTCGCCCAATAAAATATCCACCGATATCGTAACCAGCGGCAAGAAGGATTCCAGCTAGCAAGAGCCCTCGCCCTTCAGGGGAGTCCAAAAGAAGCACTCCAAAAGATCCCAGAACGCCTATGTAGACAATACCTAAAATAACCACTGCTAAATTTGGAACAGGACGTGCACCACCTACCCCTAAGAGGTACCACAAAACGCCGGCAACAATTGATAGGAAAAGGACAAGCCCCATAGCCCCTTCACCTCTCCAATATACGGATAGAGGCATAGCAACTACGCTAACCATCCCGAGAAGGGTAGCTGGCTGATAGCCGACCTTTCGTAAGCTTCCAAAGAACTCCGCTGATGCCGCAAGCAGAACAACAGTGATAAGCAAAAGTGATAAAAGCTTACTGATTGCTAGGCAGAGAATAGCTACACCACCCAGAACAACCCCAGTAGCTATTCGGGTGAGGAGATCACCAGTCCCTCTCGCGCCTCGTCTGGATTTTTTCCCTTCAGCAATGATGGAATCAGTTACTTCCGGCAAAGTTTTGCTTTGCTCATAGGAAAAGAAGTCTTCGGAAGACGGATCCCCGCCAATAGTGAGATCAACTCTTTTCGGGGCGGCTTGAAGATTTGATTCGCCTTCAGAGATAGTGGAATCTTCGGGGTCATCGGCCCACTTAGGTCCGGAGCTTAAGGAGGTCCATGTATCTAAACCCTCAGATGAATCCGAAGGAACTCGAGGCACTTCCCCTGTTCCTTCTTCAGTCCAGTGGGGCAGGCCATGGCGATCTGCCAAGCCTGATTCCTCATTGTCTCTTTCATCAGATGTATTCATCGCACTCCTTTAGGTAATCTCACACTTCCAAAAGCTCTTCTTCTTTTTGCTCTAGAGCCGCATTTATTTCATTCTCGTGCTCTCTAGTAATTTGGTCTACAGATTCTTCCGCTCTCTTTACAGAATCGGAAGATGCTTCTCCGTCTTTTATTAGAGCCTCTAGGTCTTGTCTGGAGGATCTTCGCACATTTCTAAGGGTCACTCGACCTTCCTCTGCCAATGACCGAACTACCTTTACGAGCTGTTTTCTTCGTTCTTCGGTAAGCGGGGGGAAGGAAAGGCGAAGAACAGAGCCATCGTTCGATGGGCTAATACCTAAATCCGCTATTTGAATGGCCTTTTCAATTGCTTCTACGGCACCTTTATCAAACGGAGAAATAACTAGCTGCTGTGCCTCAGGGACAGAGAAACTTGCTAGCTGCTGAAGGGGGACTTCACTACCGAAGTAATCAACAGGAATCTTTTCAACTAAAGCAGGACTAGGCCTTCCCGTTCGAATAGATGAAAATTCTTGCCGAGTTCGAGTAACAGCTTTAGCCATCTTTTCTCTCATTTCTAGCAGTACTAATTCGATCAGCTCTTCGCTCATCGTCTTCCTTCCCTATCTAACAACAGTACCTACTGCTTCTCCTGCAAGGATGGATCCGACATTTCCATCTCCCATTAAGCCAAAAACCACGATTGGCAAATTATTGTCCATACACAATGAAATAGCGGTTGAATCCATAACTTTTAACCCTCTCTGCAATACATCGATATAGGTTACCTCGGTCAACAATTCGGCGTCTGGATTGGTTCTTGGGTCATCGTCATAGACTCCCTGAATTCCTGAATGAGTTCCCTTTAGTAGCGCGCCTGCCTCGATTTCTACTGCTCGTAAAGCTGCTGTGGTATCAGTAGTGAAGAATGGGTTGCCTGTTCCTGCTGCAAAGATAACGACTCGCCCTTTCTCCAAATGCCGAATAGCGCGACGACGAATATATGGTTCAGCGACCTGACTCATATGTATGGCGGTTTGCACTCTGGTAGGTTGACCTAGTTGCTCCAGAGTGTCTTGAAGTGCTAACCCATTTATCACGGTAGCTAGCATGCCCATATAGTCAGCTTGAGCCCTATCCATTCCAGCCCCAGTGCCGACCATACCTCTCCATATGTTTCCTCCGCCTACAACGACTGCTAGCTCGACATTAAATTCGGACCGGACTTTAACAATTTGCCGAGCTATCTCCTGAACTACATGCCCATCAATGCCGTGCCCTTCATCGCCTGCGAAGGCTTCACCAGATACTTTCAGCACTACTCGGCCCCATTGGCCATTTAGTAAGTTCGTTGTCTTATTTTGCACAGTTAAATTTTGCCCTTTACGAGTCCGCTACCTCATTGCTACCATGAGCCAGCTTAATTTGCATCTCGACAAGAGTAGATGATCTGAAACTATTCTCCAATGTAGGCTTGTGCAAACTCCACTATTTTTCCGTTACCGATGCGCTGCGCTACGGTTTCTTTCTCCCCGAAAATACCTTGTTCAAGAAGAACACGCTCGCTGAGCCATTTAGAAACTCGACCCTCTACTATTTTCTCCCAAGCTGCTTCGGGTTTACCTTCAGCTTTGGTTACCCCCAATGCGCTCTCTCGCTCTTTTGCTATCTCCTCTTCAGAGACTTCTTCTCTACTTAAAGCGGTTGGCTTTGCAAATGCAATATGGAGTGCGACTTCATGGAGGTCTTCATCTGAAATTCCTTCACCAACGACTACCACCCCGTTAATTCCCCTGCCCTCTTGATCGGTGTGTAGATAAACATCTACTAGGGCATTTTCTGGAACTTGGATTTTACGTACTAGTCCAAGCTGGATATTTTCTTTTTTCGCGATTCTTAAGTCATCTATTGCATCACTAATCTGTGATACTGCTTCCTCTCCTTCAGCAAGAACCAAATCTGCTAATTCCTGAGCTAAAGAAAGAAAGTCTTCAGCTTTTGCAGAGAAATCTGTTTCAGATTTAAGCTCTACAATTGCCGCAGCTGATTCTCCTCGCGCAACTGCAATCGCCCCATCAGAACTTTCGCGATCGCTCCTACTATCTGCTTTTGCAAGGCCTTTCTCACGTAAAGCTTGGAGGGCAGCTTCAAAATCTCCTGAAGCTTCATCGAGAGCTTTTTTCGCATCCATCATTCCTGCACCAGATGCCTGTCTAAGCTTTTGAACATCTTTCGCCGTAAAATCTGCCATCGTTGTACCTCTAACTAGTTTCTTGGTTTTCTTGTTCGGATAATACATCTGCTGGTGAGGATGCGATTTCTTCAGCAATCTTTTTTTCCTTTTCACGGAATGCCTCTGCAGCAGCTTTTTTTGCCTGCTCTTGCTCCTCAGCTATCGCCTTTTCATCTTCTTCAGTTCTCTCTTGACTGACTTCTGGTGCAGGCGGTTCACTGCTGAGTTTCTTGGAGGCTATGAATTGGCCTTCTTCTACAGCTTCACATATGACTCGGCACATGAGTTCACTTGATCTGATAGCGTCATCATTCCCTGGAATAACATAATCAATAACATCGGGGTCACAATTAGTATCGACAACCGCAATTACTGGGATACCTAACTTATTCGCTTCGGTAACTGCGATGTGTTCTTTTTTAGTGTCGAGCACAAAAACGATTTGTGGCCTACTTCGCATGGTTCTAATACCACCTAGGTTGCGCTCGAGTTTTGCTAGCTCCCTTGAGAGCATAAGTGCTTCTTTCTTGGGCATCTCATCGAACTCACCAGATTCCCTCATCCGCTGGTATTCTTTCATTTTCGCAACGCGTTTAGCCATGGTTTCAAAATTTGTGAGCATGCCACCAAGCCACCTTTGGTTTACATAAGGTTGAGAGCACCGCTCTGCGTACTGCTCAACAGCATCTCTAGTTTGTTTCTTAGTCCCAACAAATAGGACCAATCCACCGCTTGCAACGGTGTCTCTGACTTGGGTATATGCTGCGGCCAAACAATCGAGGGTTTGATTTAAATCGAGTAGATAAATCCCGTTACGCTCACCAAAAATGAATCTCTGCATTTTTGGGTTCCAACGTCTCGTCTGGTGGCCAAAATGGACCCCTGCTTCTAGAAGTTGAGTCATGGTGACAACTGGTGACATTTATTTCTCCTTCCACGGTTAAACGAATCCTGAAGTTGCGCTCGAAAACGACCGTGGTTAGCTTCAGGTGGATTTTTGATCTGATTTCAGAACAGAGAGAAGTCTATCAGCAGAAATCCATCTCCCACTTCCGTCATAACTAGATTTGCGAAGCTTGGGGATTCTACGCTCGGGGGTGGGTGTCTTTATGAACTCTCTTAAGCCTTTCTTTACTTACATGTGTGTAGATCTGGGTTGAACCAAGGTCGGCATGACCAAGCAGTTCTTGTACTTCTCGAAGATCCGCCCCGCCGTCGAGAAGGTGAGTAGCGTACGTATGCCTCAATGCATGAGGATTCGTTGGAGAAAGAGCTCTTCGGTCGATGAGCCTCCTTAGATCGCGAGGAGTAAGAGGCTTGCCTCGAAGATTAACAAAAAGAAACTCATGACTCTTTCCGTTAGTCAAAAACTCAGACCTACCTTCGGATATCCAGGCATTAATCGCCTTGACTGATTTTTGCGACAAAGGGATAAGTCGCTCTTTATTCCCTTTGCCAAGAACGCGTACCAGATTTTTTTCAAAATCAAATGACTTTAAGGTGAGCGCGCACAACTCACTCACTCGAAGCCCGCTTCCATAAAGTAGTTCCAATACTGCATCGTCCCTAAGGCGTCGTGGTCCATCTTGGTCGAGAACTGATGCCCTTGGAGAGTCTAGGAGCACTTTGATTTCTTGTTGCTTTAAAACTCTTGGAAGCCTTCCCTCTCCGAGGGCCGCCTGAATTTCAATACATGGGTCTGTAGAGGTTATTCCATTCTGCTGTGCCCATCGGAAATACCTTCGAAGAGCTGATGTTTTCCTTGCTATCGTTCGGCGAGCATAGTTTTTTTCCTGTAACCATGCGAGATAATGCCTGATGTGTCGACGGCTAACGTCTTCAGGTTCGAACACATCTATTTCTCTACCCCAGTTTATGAAGGCGTTTATATCTCTCTTGTACACGGCCGCCGTTGCATCACTGACAGAAATTAATGAAGAAAGGTATGCTTCAGTGTTCCATGCCATATAACTAGGGTACTTTTTTTCTTCGTTGGAGTGTGCAACAGGGCGATTGTACTTCGGACCTAGAGGCGCAAATACGATCCTAATTTAATATTTCTCGAATGTATCTAGAAACTGCTGCTATTTCTTGGCTAGAGAGCTTGGAACTAAAAGCTGGCATACCCTGCCCTTTGCCAACAGAAATGACATTTAGCAATCCATCTACCTGTGGGTATATTTTTACAATTTCGCCATCGTTGAGTGTCTTTCCTCTTCCTCCTTGCCCCGAACTCCCATGACAGCTGGCACAGTGCTTAGTCCAAACTGCCCTTCCCATCGAAAGTTCAGCATCACTCTCTCCATTAGGACCAACGGGTATTTGAGGCGCAGAAGAGCCACAGCCAGACGAAATCACAGCTAGCAAAGTTAATATGGCGATCAGTGGCGCAACGATAGGGAGACGATGCTTTTCTACCAACCGCTAAACCTTGGAGGTCGTTTCTCTTGAAATGCTTTCATAGCTTCTGATATATCTTTTGTGGTGAAATTGACAGTCTGCGATGTTCCCTCTTGATCCAATGCATCTTGGAGAGAGTTTGCGAATGATTTATTTAACATGGCTTTGCTCATAGCTAGAGCTCGAGGAGGGCCATTGGCTGCTTTTTGAGCTAGCTCTAGAGCCTTNTTGTCAAGTTGATCATGTGGGACAACATAATTAATTAACCCCATTCTGTCTGCTTCTGCAGCAGAAAGAACCTCTGCTAATAGGACAAGTTCCTTTGCTCTTTGAAGGCCGACAATTCTCGGCAAAAGAAATGAACCTCCAAAGTCGACTGATAATCCACGTTTAGCGAAGATCTCACTAAAGCGAGCGTTTTCAGAGGCGACAACAAGGTCACAGCATAACGCAAGGTTCATACCTGCCCCTACCGCAACTCCAGGTACTTTTGCAATGGTTACTTTTGGCATATTGAACAACGAAAGGCAGCANTCTCCGACTTTGCGCATAGATTCAAGCTGATGCACACGAGGCCCTTCATTGCGACTGGCCATGCCGCTTACATCTGCTCCGGAACAAAAATCATCACCGGCTCCGGTAACAATGACAGCTCGGACATCGTCTCTGTAGCCAAGATCAATGAAAGTCCGTTGGAGCTCATCCCACATTTCACTTGTTACCGCATTTTTAACGCTAGGCCTATTTATTGTAACGGTTGCTATATTTTCCTCGAGCGTAAGCTGAATTTCTTCCATAGAACAACGATACTAGATATGTGGGCTTTAATCCGACTCGAAAGCATAGCAAGTCAAGATTTGACTATTGGTTCGTCATTATTGGCTTAGTTGTTCTGGTAGCCCTTGTACTTTGGGCATGGCTAGGTTGATAGCGCGTGTGGACTGAAGAAGAGTGCGAGATACGAGTTATCCAGCCGTATCAAGCACGGAAGTCGTATNTATGCCCTGGATGCAATAGAGACATCCCCGCTAAAANGGGCCATATTGTCGCAGTACCACATTTAGCTCCTGACCTTCGCCGTCATTGGCATAAGGGGTGCTGGGTGAATCGAGTAAAGAGACCGCCGGTGGGATAGGTCAGTCTCTTTTTTCTCTAATCTTCGCCCTCTTACCAATTCTCTCCCGTTGGTAATAGAGCTTGGCTCGCCGAACGCGTCCTCTAGATACTTTTTCGATCTCGTCAACAATTGGTGAATGGATTGGGAATGTTCGTTCTACTCCCACACCAAATGAAATTTTTCTTACCGTGAAGGTTTCGCTTACTCCGCCGCCCTGTCNACCAATGACTACTCCTTCAAAAATTTGAATACGTTGTCTATTTCCTTCTACTACGCGAACATGTACTCTGACCGTGTCGCCTGGGGCAAAATCCGGAACATCATCGCGGATACTTGCTTTGTCTATTTGATCTGTAAGTTTCATAATATGAAGTAATTCTTTAAAGGGCTGAAAGCCGTAAGTAGATCCTTAAGGATACGGAGTATTTTGGCCGAAAACAATCTTGGGAATGAATTTAGTCAACTAAATCTTCGTATTCTGCTTGAGAATATTCTTTAAGAATGCTTTCTTCTTCGTCTGTCAAGCCTCCACGTTTGAGGATAAGGTCTGGACGATTTTCCATGGTTTTGAGGAGCGATTTAGCTTTTCTCCATTTTTCTATAGCCTTNTGATCTCCTGTAAGAAGCACGTCGGGGATGGTTAGATCTGCGTATTCTCTGGGCCTCGTATACTGAGGGTATTCGAGAAGCCCGCTTGCGAATGATTCGTCGATTGAAGATTCATCGTTTCCCATAACTCCCGGAATTAACCTAACTATGGACTCTATAAGGGCTAGAGCTGCTATTTCACCTCCAGATAAGACGAAGTCACCTAAGGAAATCTCACGATCCACTAGATGGTCAATAACCCGCTGATCCACACCCTCATATCTCCCACAAAGTAATGATAAACCTTCTAGTTTTGATAGTTCTTCGGCATCTGATTGTTCAAATGGTTTCCCAGAAGGTGTTAAGAAAATAAGAGGACGTGGTGGATTATTTTTTCTAACTACTTCAAAGATAGGTTCAGGTTTAAGAACCATTCCTGCCCCGCCTCCGTAAGGAGTGTCATCCACACTTCGATGTGCACCTTCGGCTTCATCTCTAATATCGTGACATCTTAAATCCAACGAGNCCGCATCTCTTGCTTTACCTAGAAGCGAAACCATAGAGAATGAATCAACCAGTTCAGGGAAAATTGTGAAGACATCAATCCTCATTAGTTCCCTCCTGTAACAGCCCATGGGGAATATCGACTTGAATCATTCGGTCTTTTTGTTCCACTACAAAGGTCAGAGGAATCATTGCTCCTCCTTTTAATACCAACAAGTCACTTGCTGGATTTGTTTCTATTGCGACAACCTCTCCAATAGTTGTGCCGTCACCATCTAAGACGCTACTGCCGATTAATTCATGGGCCCACATAATTTCCGGATCATTAATAGGTAGTCCAAAAAGCAGTTCTCCGACTAGAGCATCTGCAGCAGTTCGAGATTCTACCCCTTCGAACAGAACNAGATGATGCTGTTTATGCTGCTTGGAAGATTTGACTACCATCTTCCGCTCATCTTGAAGATAAAGCACAGAACCTGACTCAACTCGTTCTGAGACGTTGGAGATTAGACGTACGGAAAGCTCTCCCTTTAAACCATGAGCTTTCCCTATCCTGGCGACTTCGAGTAACTTCATCCTGACCTGTATCTATGGTTGAGTTGCCCAAGGATACCAGCTATCAATCTAGTCAGCTTGATGCAACCTTCTTTGGATACCAGATCAAATGGGAAATTTAATCAACGAACTCCACTGCAACCGAGATCCCATCACGAACCGCTGCTGCTTGAACGACGGTACGAATTGCATTTGCTATCCTCCCGCGTCTTCCTATAACTCGACCCATATCTCCATCGCCGACAGTAACAGCCATCGAAACTGTATCTTCATCATTAGTCACGTTAATCTGGACTTGATCTGGCTTCTCTACGACAGACTTTACGATGTGCTCGAGGGTAGCCAATGCATGTGGGACTTCAGTGCTGCTTTGGGTCATTGTTCTTCCTCTTTCGAATTCTCTGATTCAGATGACTCCTCAGCTGCTGGCTCCTCAGACGCTTCCTCAGCAACAGNTTCCTCAGCTGCAGGCTCCTCAGACGCTTCCTCAGCAACAGCTTCCTCAGCTGCAGGCTCCTCAGACGCTTCCTCAGCTGCAGGCTCCTCAGACGCTTCTAAGGGTGCAGATTTTTTCTCAGGATAGACAACAGGTTCGAGTGGTTTACCGGTGAACTGCTCCCAAGCGCCACTGATACGAAGCAGTTTTTCGACTGTCTCTGTAGGTTGAGCACCATGTCGGAGCCAGTGCACAGCTCGATCATTATCAAATTTAATTACGGATGGATCATGTCGAGGCTCGTACGTTCCAAGAATCTCAATGAAACGACCGTTTCTAGGTGACCTGCTATCAGCAGCGACAAGGCGGTACGTTGGCTGCTTCTTTTTTCCCGTCCTCACTAGGCGAAGTTTTACTGCCACTTTTTTCTTCTTTCTCGATTCAGTAGTATCTNTAATATTTCTTTATTCGGATGCATCATATTTAACGATGACCNAATAAATGCTATTAAACAAAATTTCGGTCAGATCATAGTGTGCCGAAAAAAATCGCAGGTTCAATGATCTTTCCAATATTTCCTATGATCATTTTAAAAATCTCTCGGTTCATTTTGAGATAATGTACCGAATTCAGACAAGTCAAATTGCTGATCGCCTGCCCCTCCAACAAGTTTCTCCAATTCTTTTGGAATTTCGAGGCCACTTTTTCCTTTAGGATTTCGGGAAGTAACTCTCCCCTGTTTCTTTTTACCTCCGGATTTTTTCTTGTTCCGTTGTTTCTTATTCGACTTTTTCGGGCCCTTCANCAATTTCTTAATTTCTTTGAATTGTTTAAGAAGCTGACTGACTTCATGAGCGCTCGTTCCAGACCCTTTAGCAATCCGACCTCGTCGAGAGCCATCAATGATCACTGGATTTGCTCTTTCATCAGCTGTCATAGATTGAATAATCGCCTCAAGCCGAACCAGATTCCTATCATCAATATCGGTACTGTCAACTCCTTGTGGGAGGTTGGGCATCATATCCACCAAATTTTGTAATGGGCCCATTTTTTTTAGTTGCTGCATCTGTTCAAGAAAATCATCTAGGGTGAACTGGCCTTCCATAATTCTGGCTGCNGCTTTCTCAGCTTCATCAATATCGAATGCCTCTTCTGCCTTTTCGATCAGAGTAAGAACATCGCCCATTCCAAGGATTCTGTTCGACAGTCTGTCGGGATGAAATAGTTCGAAATCTTCAAGGTTCTCTCCGGTGGAAGCAAATGCAATGGGTTTCCCCACGACTGACTTCGCAGATAGAGCTGCTCCACCTCTTGAATCACCATCCAATTTGGTAAGGATCATTGCATCAATTTCGAGCCTTTCGTGAAATGCCTCTGCAACATTTACAGCATCTTGACCGGCCATCGAGTCGATCACGAAAAGGGTGTAATGGGGTGAAATAGAATCAGAAATCTTTCGAATCTCATCCATCATTTCTTCATCTACGCTCAATCGGCCGGCTGTATCACAAATCAATACATCGCGACCTAAGCGACTCGCCTCAGCTAGGCCTGCTTTAGCTGTCTCAACTGGATTTCCAGGGTTTGAGAAAACTGGAACATCGATTGAGGTGGCTAAGGTCCGTAACTGCTCTACAGCAGCAGGTCGCTGCAGATCTGCTCCAATAAGAATTGGATTTCTCCCCTGAGATTTAAACCACTTGGCGAGTTTTGCTGCCGTAGTAGTTTTACCGACGCCCTGAAGGCCAGCTAATAGAAAAACAGTAGGAGGCTTCGCCGCATATGAGAAGCTAATCGTATCTCCACCTAAAATATCAACCAACTGGTCGTTCACGCACTTAATTACTTGCTGAGCAGGGTTTAGCGCTTTGTGAATCTCTGATTCTATGCATCTTTGCTTAACTGCTAGTTGAAACTCTTTAACAACCCCTAGGTTCACGTCAGCTTCCAACAAAGCCACTCTTNCCTCACCTAGGACTTCATCTATATCGCCCTCAGTAAGTCTGCCTTTGCTTCTAAGGCGACCAAAGATACTTGAAAGACTGTCGGATAAGATTTCGAACACTTCTACCCCAAATTATCGCTGTGGATGTCATAACTCATAGCCGNATTTACTCTATTGCTTTGTTTCGAATAAAGCATCTACGAAACTATCAATATCAAATGGAACTAAATCTTCGATTCGTTCTCCGATACCGACAAGCTTTATAGGAATACCTAATTGCTCTTGAATCGCAAAAATTATGCCGCCTCTCGAGGACCCATCTAGCTTCGTTAAAATAATTCCTGTTACGTCTACTGCTTCAGCAAACTGAGAGGCCTGAACCAGACCATTTTGACCGGTTGTTGAATCGATAACCAGAAGAATTTCATTTACAGTTCCTGGGCCTTTCCCTGCAACCCGTTGGATTTTCGAGAGTTCCTCCATCAAATTCTTCTTGGTGTGCAATCTTCCTGCTGTATCAGCAATCACTAAGGGGATTTCTCGGGCATGAGCATATTCTGTAGCATCAAAAATAACTGAACTTGGATCTGCCCCTTCAGCTCCTTTTATAATATGCGCTTCTGCTTGTTGAGCCCAAAATTCTAATTGCTCTGNAGCTGCTGCTCGAAATGTATCGCCTGCCGCTAGAACAACAGAGTTCTCTCCATTCCGCGACCTATGAGCTAGCTTTCCGATCGTTGTTGTTTTTCCCACCCCGTTAGTCCCTACAAGCAACCAGACCGCTGGGTTACCATCCAAGTCGAGTGATAACTCAAAACCCGACAGAACTTCCTTAAGCTGGTTTTTTAGAATCACAGTCAGTTCATCCAAAGTAGTTATCTTCTCGCCTTTAGCTTTCTGCTTTAAAGCCTCGACAATTTGTAAACTTTGTTTCACTCCTAGATCAGCTCTAATTAATGTTTCTTCAATTTCTTGCCAAATAGAATCATCAAGAGAACGGCTTANCGCTGANTTTCCAAATAGAGAGAATTTCTTGCGAGTATTACTTAACTTGCTCGATAAATTGACCATTGCTCTACTTGTTAGCTACTTCCCAAGGTCNCTAAAATAACCTTAAAGAAAGCTTCCTGTCCGTTTCGAATTACCCCTATCTCCACTTCAGTCCCAGGTGAACTTATCCGTATCTTGGCTGCAAGTTCAGACATTCCAAGGATTGGAGANCCATCTACTGAGACGACCAAATCACCAGGCATTAGCCCTCCATCCCATGCCGGGCTGNCTTCAACAACGTCCACGATAAGAGCACCTGCTCGGCCTAAAGCAGGGTTTTGTCCGCTGACGCCTAAAAACCCAACNTCGAGTGATTCACCATTAACTATCCGGTCAGCTACCAAAAGAATAGTGTCGCTCGGTATAGCAAACCCAACTCCTAGATTTCCGGAAACTATTCCGTCTGTGCGAATAGATGTATTCATTCCGACAACTCGACCTTGCCTATCAGCTAATGCTCCTCCTGAGTTGCCAGGGTTTATTGGTGCATCAGTTTGTATCATCTCCACGATTGTTGGACTTCCGTCAATTACGTTGGCATGTGGCACGGCTCGGTTTACCGCTGAGACGATGCCAGCAGTCACACTTTGCTCAAGGCCAAATGGGCTTCCAATCGCAACTGCAAGCTGACCTACTTGCACAGTATCAGAAAGAGCAAAATCAGCTTCCTCGAAAAATACCTCTCCGTCGATTTGGACGATTGCTATATCGACATTTGGGTCTGAACCCAAAACTGTTCCTTCGGCCCTAGTCCCATCTGCAAGCCGGATCTCCACAGTGCTAGCACCATTTACAACATGGGCATTAGTAACAACTCTCCCAGAAGAGTCAAGAATAATTCCACTTCCGGTTCCTGTGGAAGTATCGATTCGAACAACTGACGGAGAGACTGCTAGAGCCACAGCAGTAACAGGCTCTACGTTCTCGCTAAGAATTGGTGGAATTTGCTGTGAGAGTGGAGCTACTTCGCTTTGTTGGTCTTGTTCACTTTCGGGAGGGGTGCTATTTGCAAGCGGTTCGCTCCCAGATTCTTCACTTGAAGCCTTAGCTTGTTCAATAGTTGATTCATCAGAGTCAACCCAGCCGTAAATACCTATTAAAACTCCGCCAAGAATGAGTGCAAAAGCTACGAATAATATAAAGATGGGACTACTAAGAAAATGATTCTTTCTTGAATCTCTTGAGACATTCTCATCTATGTCNTTAATGCTCTCTTCTGCGANCTTATCTATGTCACCACTTGAGAAAACGTTGCCATAAGAATCCACTTCATAATCAAATCGGTGGAAGTTGGTATCTATAAAATTCTCATCAGGTTGAGAAATCTCCTCATTTGGGTGTTTTCTTCCTTCGTCCGGCTCTCTATACGCGCCATGGAAGTTCGGGGCTAGATCTTCTGAGTCATTCTCGTTAGGCATATTCTATAAATAAGGATCGGTCCAAAAGGCGGTTAACTGATAAGCAAACATCTGTACCAGGTTCATTCTAGCTGCCAATTCCACCACTCGGCATTAGGGGTTTAATCAGCTTGAGATATCTTGGGTCCCATCATTACTTTAGTGAGACTTCCTTGTGACTCTCGATCAGAGTGGGTTCCTGTGCTGGCTTTTCACTTAAAACCCTGGTAGACCCACCTGGCTGCATCGTAACTCCATAAACACAATCAGCAGCTTCCATAGTCCGCTTTTGGTGGCTCACGATAATTAATTGAGCCTCGTCGCGGAACTCCCGGATAAGTTGGAGAAAGCGTTGAAGATTTACGTCATCGAGAGCTGCTTCGACTTCATCCAGGACATAGAAAGGTGAAGGGCGGCTACGGAAAATTGAGAATAAGAAAGCAAGAGACGTTAGTGAACGTTCCCCTCCAGATAACAGGGAAAGTTTTTTAACATTTTTCCCTGAAGGCTTTGCTTCGATCTCTATACCTGTTTCCAGAAGATTATTTGGCTCTGTCAGCTTAAGACTGCCGACCCCTCCGGGAAAGAGGGATGAGAATAGAAGCTCGAAGTTGGTTGCTACATCAGAAAATGCTGATGAGAAGACAGCAATAATTTCTTTATCGATGGCTCGGATTACCTTGTTAAGCTCCCGTCTAGACTCTTTAACGTCTTCTAATTGCTCGACAAGAAACTCACATCGGCTATGGAGAGCTTCAAACTCTTCAAGAGCAAGGGGATTAACTGGTCCCATTATCTTTAGCTCTCGTTCAAGCTCTCTAACTCTGCCCTTTGGAGTTACGCCTTCGAGTTCTGGGCAGACTGTGTTGACTGCTACACCGGGCTCACAATCATGATCTCGTCTAAGAGCATCGATTGCTGCTTCTAATTTAAGGGTAGATTCAGCCTCTTGAAGTTCTGCCCGATGAAGCCCTTCACGGACTTTCCCTATTTCTACCTCAGCTTTAGATCGTGCTTTTCTAAAGCTATCAAGCTGCCCCACTGCTGTTTGTGCTGCTTCGGACTGCTCTTGGCGAATTCTCCTCAATTCTCTTAAATCATCTTCTATCAAGGAAGACTTTTGCTCGACTATCGAGCGAAGAACCTCAGCTAAACGAAGCTTTCTTTCGAGATGAACTCTTCGATTTTCCGCATCAGACCGTTCAACCGCATACCCATCCAAGCGCTTATTAATGTCCTCTAGACGGTTTTCAAGAAACTGCTTTCTCTCCTCATTTGCAGCTACCTGTGTTTCGATATTCGTTCTTCGTTCACCGAGCTCTATAGCTTTTCGATCTAATTCTTTCCCAGCCTTTTCTGCAATCTTGCTTCGTTCTATAACTTCGCTTTCAAATATCTCTAAATCTGGCAAACCATTGGAAAGCTCTTCTTGCATCCGAACTTGTTCTTCAAGTGAACCAATTATTTCCGCACTTTGAAGCTCCAATCCCTCAATTTCTACTCGAAGAGCACGAAGGTCGCTTTCAGTTCTTGAGTGTGCGTCTTTTATTTCTTCATAATCTCTTTCTGCCATCCTCAACTGGTTACGACAATTCTCAAGCGCCCGCTCAGCTTCTTTTCGAATGTGCTTGCAATCATTCTGTGTCTTTTCGAGTTCACGAACTGCTGCAATTGACCCTTCCGACTGGGAAAGGGCTTCTTCCAGCGCACTCCCAGTTGCGGCCGTTCCTGTTGTCCCTACTCGCCAACCATCTGGAGCGAACCTATCACCATCGCGCGTTACAAATACACTTTTCGGCTTTGAGGTCGCCATAGCGACACCGGAAACCCAGTCGTCTACTACATCAATCTCTTCAAGTAAATCATCAAGCAAATACTCGACTGATGGTATTGAGGAGCGCACATGGGCTCTTAATGTCCCTCCTATGCCAGACTCCGCCTGAGCCCCAACAGCAATTACACCTCCTGAAAGCTGTTCTGAACGAAGTACTTCTAAAGCTCGTCTTGCTATGTCAAAGTCCTGAACAACTACTGAGGCGAAGCTGGACCCGATAGCAGCTTCGAGGGCAGCTTCCCAACCTTCGTCAATTTCGATAAGTTCCAAAAGAGTGCCAATGACTCCTTCTAGTTCTGAGATCTCTTCTAATCCACTTGACTTTCTAGCTTGATCCAATGCTTCCGACAGTGCGTCAGCTCTAGAGACCCACGCTTTGCTTTCCAATCTTGCTTCAGCAAGAAGACTTTCTGCTTTCCCCCATTCAGCTTCAGCTGCTAATTGAGATTCGAGTAAGGCGTCAGCCTCTTTAGCTAACTGGTTTTTCTCGGCATTGATAGTGGACATTTTTTTAGCTAACTCATCCAGCAGGCCGGTACTGTTCTTTTCATCTTCTTTAAGAGAGGAAATTCTATGGTGCAACTGATTCCGGCTAGTCTCAAGCATTTCAATTGCACTGCTTATTGCCGCCAACTTTCCTCGGGCCTCAGCTGCTTCAACCCCATTAGGAGAGATGTCTTCAAATAGTTTCTGCTGAAATTCGTTTCTTTCTTCTTGGAGATGTTTCTCAGCTTCGGCAACTTCCAACGTGGATGGCTCTAGAAGCTTGGCCTTAGCGAATGTTTCCTCCAACTCTTCGAGAAGTCTTGCCGCCTCAGCTTCCAAAGTTTCTACAACTCCTCCATCTAAGCGACGATCAAGGTCTCGTTCCAACCCAGATATCCGTTCTGAAAGCAAAGCTTTCAACCCTTTCGCTCGCTCTCTCAAACCTTCCGCGACAGCAAGTTGATCACTAGCTTCAGTTGTACCTGTTGACGCTAATTTATCTTCTGCAGTTTCTATATCAGAGTCAAGAGTAGCCAGCTCCAACCGAAGATCTCTTTCAGAAGCCCCTTGTTCATGGCGGCCTGCTTGAATAGCATTGATCGCTTCGCGTAAGGACCTTATCTCTTTCCCGGCTAAATGAATCTGTAAGGTACTTAGTTCTGACGCTAAAGTTCCATGTGTTCGGGCGGCTTCAGCTTGTCGCTCTAGAGGCTTTAATTGCCGTTTTACTTCTCGAACAAGATCCTGTAACCGAGTTAAATTTTCTTCAGAGGCTTTCAGCCGCCGCTGAGATTTCTCTTTTCGCCTTCTATATTTCAAGATTCCAGCAGCTTCCTCAATAATAGTTCTTCGCTCTTCCGGCTTTGCATTGAGGACAGCATCTATCTGCCCTTGTGAAACAATGACGTGCTGATGCCGGCCAACACCAGTGTCACTGAGAAGTTCTTGAATATCCAAAAGTCTGCAGGGGACCTCATTCATTGAGTATTCACTCTCTCCGTCCCTAAATAGTGTTCGCTTTATGGTTACTTCCTCAAAATCGATAGGAAGCATTCTGGCTGTATTATCGATTGTTAAAGCTACTTCTGCTCTTCCTAAAGCCGCCCTCTTAGCAGTACCGGCGAAGATTACATCATCCATCTTCTGCGAACGAACGGAGGCGGGTGCTTGGGCCCCAAGAACCCAAGCAATTGCATCTACGACATTTGACTTGCCACTTCCGTTTGGACCGACGACTACTGCTACACCCGGCTCAAAATCTAGAACAGTAGAATCCGCAAAGGACTTAAATCCTTTTAATGTCATTGATTTCAGGAACACAGGGCGAACATAGTCGCTCTGGAGACAAATTACACGTTTGTAACTTTATTTTTTGCTAATTCAGACTTGACTCTGCTCGCAATAATAAGTCCATTCACCAGCAAATTTTGACCGTGCAATTGGCTTCCGAGATCTAGGACTTAATTCTCCATGCTTCTGGTATACCGAATGATGGTCTTGGAATGAACCAGGTTCCCCGCTTATTCCAACAAAAAAGCTACCGTCAATACTTGATCCCCCATATTTGACTGCATCGTAAAGGGTCTGCACCATAGATTGCCATAGTCGACGAACCTCGTTTGTTGTTAAAGAATCTGACAATCTGTCATAACGAAGCCCAGCTTCAAATAAGATTTCGTCCGCATACATTGGCCCAACTCCTACAAGAAAGGCTTGATCCATAAGCAATGTCTTAAGTTTTACTTTGTGTGAGTGCAGCTGATAAGCAAAATCACCCCACGTAACAGGGTTATCTATCGGGTCGATCCCTAGCTCTAGAAGTTCTGGCCTGTCTTCAAGAATCTTTTCTGTTTCATGAAATGAAACAGTCGCGTCAGCGTTGTTATCAACAAGTCTCAACTGGCCCTGCTGAGTAAAGGCAATAATGATACCGGTTCGAGAATTCTCTTCTTCTTTATTAGGGACCCTCAACATTTGCCCACCAGTACCAAGTTCGAAAAGCAAACTATGCTCATTCGAAAAGTCAATGCATATCAGCATCCCAATCCTTCTGACAGATACCACTTTCTCTTGGTCGAAGTTCTTTTCGATAAGTGGCTTATTGCCTGTCCCACCCGCTATGCGGGCTATTTTCACTTCAATATTTTTAACTTTTCTTCCGACACAATCTCTGTCGAGGTCTCTTCGTATAGTTTCAACTTCAGGGAGTTCGATCATCTTTTCCTCTGGGAATATTGATTTATCGCATCTTATCGGTATTGAGTTCTTCTTCATCCATAAGAAGGTCTAATGCCTGCTCAGCGGCGAATTGCATTGCTTCTTTTTTGCTTCGGCCTTCACCATGACCGAGAAATCTCCCGTTAATAGAAACATCAACGAAAAACTTCATTTCATGGGCAGGTCCTTCACTATTGAGAACGTACTCAGGAGAGGCCGAGAAGTACTGTCCCGCTAGAGCTTGTAACCGACTCTTTGCATCCTCATTGTTTCTTTTTGAATTCTCTTCAATCCGCTCACCCAGCAATCTAAGAACGAGATCTTCTGCAGCTTCCCAACCTCCGTCTAAGAAGGTCGCACCTATAATTGCCTCCATAGCATCTTCCAACATCGACGGAGGTATAGCGTTACCTGATGCCATTTGACCTTTACCTAGTCTTAGACATGAGCCAACCCCTATCTCTTCTGCTAGTTGGGAAAGACTGGATGAACTCACCACGAGCGCACGGAGCTGGCTAAGTTTTCCTTCTGATAACTCGGGGTATTGATTGAAGATATAGCGGGTTACTGCCATACCCAAAACAGCATCTCCAAGGAATTCAAGGCGCTCATTTGATGGACTTCCATCGTTTTCAGCGCACCATGAACTATGCGTTAAGGCGACTTGTAAAAGTTCAACATCTTGGAACTTGTATTGCAGTTTCTCATATAAGACATGAAAGTTGTCTTCCGGCAATAGTGTCAACCTAACCGCGAATTGACATAGTCGACTGCATCACGGACGCTTTTTAGCTCTTCCAAATCTTCATCGTCGATTCTAAAATCAATTGACCGTTCAGAAAGCTCTTCTTCAATCGCCTCAACTAGTTCAATCAATGCGAGAGAGTCGGCATCTAGATCATCACGGAAGGAGTCCCCCTCTTGGATCGAAGAAGGTTCCACCTCAAGTATCTCCCCTAGACGGTCTTTTACTAACTTGAGGATTTCATCTCGACCCAAAGGGTCTCCTTGCATGTGTGTTTCTGCGGGCATTGTGCATCTTTCATTCTCGAATTGTCTTAATTCTAGCGATAGATGGAGTTTCGTGTAGTTCTTAAGTGCAGAAATTCTTTACCGCTTGATAACTTGCTCTAGATGCTCGACATGCTTATCGATAGATAATTCATACGCTGTTGATATTGCATTAAAGATTGCTTTCGGCCCTGAGGAACCGTGGCTAACCATAGATACACCTTTAATTCCTAAAAGTATCGCTCCCCCAACAGATTCAGGATCGAGTGTTTCATACAACGGCATTAGCGATGGCGCCAGCAAGCTTGCCCCTTCCTTTGCTTCTGGACTTGAGGAGAAAACATCCAAGAGCGCACCTACGATAGCTTTTGCAGTTCCCTCAAGTGCCTTCAGAGCTACGTTTCCTGTAAATCCATCAGTAACAACTACGTCGATGTCCGGATTCATTAAATCCCTACCCTCTACATTTCCAATAAATTCTCCGGAGCATCTCATTTGCCAATCGTGATCATTCAAAAGTTCGAACGCTTCTTTAATCAGAGGGGATCCCTTCCCGGGCTCCTCTCCGATTGAAAGTAAGCCTATCTTTGGCTTATCGGTGTTAAATCTATCTCTTGCATAAACCGCACCCATTTCAGCAAATTGAACAAGCCATTCTGGGCTACATTCAGCATTTGCACCGGAATCTAAAAGAATGTTTGGATTAGCTCTTCCAAGAACTGGAATTGGGGTCGCTATTGCAGGTCTCGAAACCCCACGTATTCTCCCTATTTTGAGTAAGGCAGAAGCCATGGTTGCCCCAGTGTTCCCAGCGCTAATCATGGCCAAAGCCTCACCATCACGAACAGCTTCGGCAGATCGAACAAGCGAGGAATCTTTCTTCTTGCGAACAGCTGTTGCTGGATCTTCGCCCATTCCTATAACTTCGGAAGCAAACTTTGTTGGGATATCTGAAATATCTGATAAAGCGTCTGGGTGCCCCACAAGTAATACTGGTATTCCTGCTTCCACAGCTAATTCTGCACCCTTTATAATTTCAGAAGGTGCATTGTCACCACCCATTGCATCTACTGCTACTGGAAGAACAATGGGGTTCATTTGAGAACCATTATTTCCTAATTAAGGTCCAGCGCTTCACGGCCATCATACCAACCGCAATTTCCGCAGACATGATG
This sequence comes from Acidimicrobiaceae bacterium, assembly GCA_002724825.1. Taxonomy (GTDB): domain Bacteria; phylum Actinomycetota; class Acidimicrobiia; order Acidimicrobiales; family UBA8592; genus UBA8592. The sequence goes on along the minus strand of PBPU01000084.1, from coordinate 17,139 downwards.
CGGCCTTTTGGCTGCTCCACAACGGGGGCATTTATTCAAAGTTGGAGCAGATAGTTTCCATGCGGAACTTCGTCTACTCCGAGATTTAGCCTTTGATGTTTTCTTTTTAGGGACTGCCATAGTATGTCCAATTTACAGAGAAAAATAGAGAACCGTTGCCTCTGGTCGAGAATGTTCTCTGATTGGCATGTTTGAGCTATCACCAAATATGTCAGTTGGATTCTTTTTCTTCAAAGGTTAGAGCCCCAAGAGCTTCCCACCTTGGATCGATTGGGGGGTCAATACCATGTTCTTCGCCCTGAGTATCTGGAGATCCAGCAGGGTATTCCTCCGGTATCGGACCTCTACAATCATGGGAACAAAGCGGAGTCAACGGAAGCGCTAAAAGTATTAGCTCCTGCAACATAGGGCGTAAATCGAGGATCTGATTTTGAGGTATCTCAAATGTTTCACCATCCGTAGAGTCCGTTTCATAGATTTCAGAAACCGCTAGCGTATCAACTCCGTCAGTTGTATCAAGGCACCTCCGGCAAGGGCCGCTCCATCCGAGGTTAAGCTCTCCACTTACAACAACTTTATCCCCCGAGGCCTCCGCCCTTAATTCACCCCCCAGTTGGTGAGCTTCAGAATAAGTTGTCGATATCTCTTCTAAATTCCAGTCGATCTGAAGATTCGCCCCCCCGCCTCTCTTCAATAATTTTGGGAGGTCAAAGCTTAGAGGGTTTTCTGGATTAGGTGTTTCTTCCACTTTCATCCTGATCGTACAAACTGGGAATGTTTTCTTCTTCTATAGTCTGAGGTTGATGTGCGGCAGTTAGATCTGCAAGCGGATCGCCCTGCAATTTTGTCCTTCCATCTGCAACCAAGTGGATTGTTCTGTTAAGGAGAGCCTCAAAACTTGCGAGCCTTTGATCACAAAAGTCTTCAGTTTCTAGTTTCAGGCGTCGCGCTTCACTTTCAGCAGCTTCAACGACTCGTCTTGCGTGGACTTCGGCAGATTTAACAACTTCCGACCTTTGAACCATTTGGCCAGCGCGAGCGCGGGCTAAGTCCATAAGTTCGTCACCTTCTCGTTGAGTTCGTGCGAGGAAGTCTTCTCTTTGTTTCAGTAACCATCGTGCAGCTCGAATTTCATCAGGTAGACGAAGTGACACATCTTTCAAAATGCCAAGTACTTCCTCTTTATTGATCATTGAAGAGGCCGAGAGTGGCACCGGCCTTGCCGACTCCACAAGGTCTATGAGGGTTTGAAGAAGTCTTTCTACCTCTGGAATTTGATATGGCGTAACAGGTTCAAATACATCATCACTTTCCATATTTGAATCTTCAAGATCGGTCACGCTATTCCCCCTTTACCAAATAGTTTGCGACTTCATCTGGCACTAAACCAGTAATGTCCCCACCCTGGAGAGCTATCTCGCGTATAAACCTACTTGAAAGATACGATAGTTGTGGTTCGGCAGGAATAAATAGTGTCTGTATTCCAGAGACAGTTTTGTTTGTTTGCGCCATCTGGATTTCTGTTTCAAGGTCAGCAGGCCCACGAATTCCCTTAACTAGATGCGTTGCGGAGACACTCTCGGCAGCGTGCACAACTAAATCAGGAGAGCTCATGGTTACCACATTGTCGAATCTGGAGAAGCACTTCCCCAGTAACTCTTCTCTTTGAGCTAGTGGCAGGAATCCTTCTTTTGATGGATTGTACATCGCTGAAACATAGACTTTTTCGAAGATTTGTGATGCAACTTCGACTATATGAACATGCCCGTCGTGAAGAGGATCGAACGAACCTGGATACATTGCTATCGCCATATGTGTATTCTAGCTCAGGTTTTACTGAACACTTCAGAGAGTAAGAAGCAACCGAAGATCTTTGCCTATTAGAAGTAAGGATTGCAAAGGCTCATTTACGTTTAAGACGTCGAAAGGTCAGCGTTTATCCGCTTGTACTGCGATATTGACATAAGTCGAACCATATTTCTTAAACTTTATTGATGTCCAAGATTCTGGTAACGAAATTTCACTTTCAGTTTCAATTACTGCGACCTCTGCTGATAAGTGACGCAGAAGGTAGTCCCAATCAGCAAAATTGTAGGGCGGGTCAAGGAGTACGATGTCGTTCTTTGTAATTGTTGTTGCAACTTGAAGATAATCGCAATGCCTCACATCTGTTACATCTATGAATCCCAACGTTTCTATGTTTTTCTGGATCACTTCAATGCACGCTTTTCGGCGATCAACAAAAGTAGCAAACTTCGCTCCACGTGAGAGCGCTTCCAAACCAAGTGCCCCTGACCCAGCAAATAAGTCAAAGAAGTGGCGGCCATCTATAAGGTCGAAGCTTCTTAATGAATTAAAAACTGCTTCACGAACCCTATCTTTGGTCGGGCGCACATCTTCAATTTGAGGAGGCAAGATCCTTCTTCCCTTCACAATGCCCGATACGATGCGCATGATGGGCAACAATAGTCTGAAGAAGATGAAGGAGACAATGGAAATTCCAGAAGAAATTATCTGTGTCGATTGTGGTGAAAGGTGTCGATTAGCTAGCTACCCACCAGAAGAGGGATGGGAAGCTGGAATGGTGGCTTTCTATCGGTGTCTTGGTTGCTTAGATAGATGGGATATTGTACTGGAAGAATAAAACCTGAAGAAAATGGATTAACTTTCACGAGAATTACGACTTGAATAAGTACTCTGTTTCTTCTTGCCCAAATAAAAGCTCTACTTCTTGGATGAGAAGAGACAGGTCTTCGTCATCCTTTGGAAGGTCGAGAAGTTCAACAGCTGCCTCCCGCGCAAGCCCTACCCAATGCTTATCTCTTCGCAATGAAGCAATTCTTAAATCGTTTCTGCCCTTTTGGAATGCGCCCATAATCGTCCCTTCTCCTCTAATTTCTAGATCAATCTCAGCTAATTCGAATCCATCAGTTGAAGATTCAAGAGCGCTCAACCTTTGCACTGCATCATCCGTCCTAACGTGACTAACAAGGAAACACCAAGACTCCATATCGCCTCGGCCTACTCTTCCGCGAAGCTGGTGTAGTTGAGCTATACCAAAACGTTCAGCATCGAGAATGACCATAACTGTTGCGTTTGGAACATCTACCCCCACCTCAATAACCGTCGTTGAGATAAGAACATCTATATTCCCTTCTCTGAACCTCGTCATGACTTCATTTTTCTCTGGGCCTGTCAAACGGCCATGCAGAAGATCAACTTTTAAACCTCCTAGCTCAGTCTCGACTAACCGCTTGTGCATTTCCTCGACTGAAGCTTTTTGTGTTGTCTCGTTATCTCCAATAAGAGGGCAGACCACATAAGCTTGATTCCCTTGCTGTATCTGGTTTCTAACTTTTTCCCAAACTTCACTATCGTCTTCAACCCATTTCGTTGATATTGGAGTTCGACCGGGAGGTAATTCGTCAAGAACAGAAACATCTAAATCCCCGTAGACGGTCATCGCTGCTGTCCTTGGGATGGGAGTAGCAGTCATAACTAATAAGTCGGGGACTTCCTTCCCTGATGCTTTTGCCCGAAGTGCTGCTCGTTGATCGACGCCAAAACGGTGCTGCTCATCAATCACAGTAAGGCCCAAATCTCTAAATTCTATGCCTTCTTGAATCAATGAGTGTGTCCCAATCACAATGTCAATAGTCCCCTCAGAAAGTCCTGAGCAAATTCTATTTCTATCACGTTGGCTTGTCCGACTGGTTAGCAGTTCAACCCCAAGGGGCCTTTCCCCCATCAGATTCTCAGGACAGGGGACTTTGAAAGACTCCGTTAAGTCTGAGATCCCCAAATAATGCTGTTCAGCAAGAACTTCTGTCGGCGCCATTATGACTCCTTGCCGCCCGCCTTCAACGACACTAAGCAATCCAGCAAGCGCAACAAGTGTCTTACCTGACCCAACGTCACCCTGAAGCAACCTGTGCATTGGCATTTGTGACTGCAAGTCAGATCTAATTTCGTTTATTACTCGGTTCTGAGCTCCAGTGAGTTCGAAAGGTAGCGAGGAGAGAAGAAGGTCAATAAACTTCCCCTCAAAGTCATGGGATATCCCATGACTTGTAGTTTCAAAACTTCGCTTTCTTGCAACTAAAATCAATTGGATCCGGAGAAGTTCATCAAATACCAATCTCTTTCGGGCTTCAATAGCCTCCCCCAACGTAGTCGGGTTATGAATGTTCTTAAATGCTGTGGCACGATCAACCAAGTTATGTTTCCGACGAACCTGCATGGGTAACGGCTCTGCAAAACCTCTAACCCTGCACTTGTGCAAGGCATCCAATACCCATGCGCTCAACTCCCAAGTGGTTAAACCAGCTTTCCCCGACTGTTGATATACCGGAACAATTCTTCCTGTTTTATCTCCAACTAAATCAACAACTGGATTAGTCATCCTTCCTTTACCCCGATATATCTCCAATTTCCCAAAGATAACTACATGCATCTCTTCTTGGAGCTGCCGTGCTCTCCATGGCTGATTAAAGAACGTGACCTCAAGAAGCCCCGTCCCGTCAGTTACTTCAACTTTTACTATCTTCTTTCTGCTCCTAGTCCGAATAGTTTGAACATCTAAGACTTCAGCGAGAACCATCCCTTCATCGCCCTCTCGGAGTGACCCTATTTTTGCCTCCTTCGTTCGGTCGATGTATCTCCTTGGGTAATGTGACATAACGTCAAGAACTGTTTCTATACCTACAGAGTTCAGCGCCTGTTCCTTTTTTACCCCAACTCCCCTAAGACGTGTGACAGGTAAGTTGTTAAGGTCTGACAATGTAAGTGGTGACGTCTCGCGCATCATATATTTGGTTTAGCCGATCTCGAAAAATATTGATTGGGGATTCGCAAAAAATAATGAATGCCTAAACCTCTAACTAAATAGGAACTAACTCCAGATTATTCCACACCAAAATAGTACGCGTATAAAGGCTGCCCACCTGAATGGACTTCGACTTCAATATCTTGTTTATTTTCTTCCAGCCACTTAGAAATTTCCTTTGTGTGGTCATCGCTACTCTCCTCTCCTGTAATCACGGTCACTAATTCATGATCAGGTCCGAGGAGCTTGTCCAGCAAACTGATAGCAGCTTCTGTGATTGATTTCGAAATCACACAGACCCCGTCACGATCAAGCCCTATCCAATCGCCTTCTTCGACCTTTCCAACCGTCGTTTCGCTATCGCGAACTGCACGCGTGATCTCACCTGGCATGACTTGTTCTGCGGCTTCTTTCATAGGAGCAAGATTATTTTCTGCATCTGCTTTGGGGTCAAATGCAAGTAGAGAAGCAAACCCTTCGGGAATACTTCGGGTCGGAACTACTTGAACCGTCTTTTTGACTTGGGAGTTAACTTGCTCAGCTACAGGAATAATATTCTTGTTATTTGGAAGAATGATTATTTGAGAAGCCGAGACTGATTCTGCAGCTTGAATAAGGTCACGAACCGATGGGTTCATTGACTGTCCGCCCTTCACTACTGCATTCACACCTAATGAATCAAAGATTGCTTGAACCCCGTCTCCTGCAACGACGGCAATAACCGCCGTTACAGACTCAGAATCATTAGTAACGGAGATAGTGTTTCCTCCGCCTATTTCAAGTGTCTCAAGATGATCTCCTAGTTCTTCGTGAAGGTCGGTCACTCGAATCGTATTCGGCGTTCCTTGTCGAATACCTGCTTCAATGGCTCCGCCTATATCATCGGTATGTATGTGGCAGTTATAAAGACCATTCCCGCCTACAACAACTATTGAGTCGCCGAGATCAGCCCAATCTTCTTTGAAATTAGCAATAGTTTCATCAGGAGCTTCTAGGAAAAACATAACTTCATACCTCAGTTCTCCTACCTCTGTTAAGCCTGTAGCTGCAAGGTGATCAGAGGCCTCAATATTTTCCGGAACTTCGGCAGGAGAAGGAATAGGGCGTCCATCTGCAACGTGAAGAAATGATGAAAGAAGCAAGAGATAGCCCGCACCACCAGCATCAACTACACCCGCCTCCTTTAATACAGGTAGCAGGTCAGGGGTGCGTTCTAGAGATGCCTCTCCTTCGGAAACGATTCTTTCAAGGAAAGAAACTATAGAGATATCTTCGCTGGCAAGCTTTAGAGCCTCCTCAGCTACTTCTCGAGCCACAGTCAGGATAGTTCCTTCAACTGGCCTCATTACAGACCCATAGGCCGCCTCGGAAGCAGCCTGAAGAGCTACAGAAATAGCCTTCGCATCGATTTCGTTAGCCGAAGCGAAACTTTCTGCCATTGAACGCAAGATCTGTGAAAGAATCACCCCAGAGTTTCCTCTGGCGCCCATCAAACTTCCATGACTTATTGCTTCCCATTGCGAAGATACCCCGTTACCGCTCTTATCTAGTTCATCGGTTACTGAAACAAGAGTTAGCGACATATTCGTTCCCGTATCGCCATCTGGAACTGGGTATACGTTTAATGCATTCAGAACATCGGAATAGGTTTTCAAAGAATCACGAAATGCAAAAATGACGTTTCTTATGTCGTTGCCGGAAAAGTATTGAAAATCATCCACGAAATCAGATACTACTCACAAGATTGCTACTGCTGCGAAATCCCATAGACCTACTTACAACAAAATTTGATGAAAGGCTCTTTGGTTCGCCCCTTTAGTTCCCAGTCGTATATTCTTGAAGGATTCGTTAAGGCAACAACCGGACGATAGGAGACCTGCATGCAGGGAGTAATTAAGTCATATGACCCAAACACCAAAGATGGTGTTGTCATGTCTGAAAGAGACTTCATTGAATACGAGCTAGCTCCCACTGCTCTTGAAGGTTCAATCTTTCGGATGCTTCGTCAAGGACAAAGGGTAATATTTGATCTTGAAGATAGCGGGCTTGCAACAAATTTACGACTTGGGTCTGAGGTTGATATGGGAACTCCAGATTTCCTGCAATAGGTACTGAAATCGGCACCCCAGCCGGAGAAAGCATATGACAAATAACCCCCAGCGCAACTTATCAGCAGAATTACTCGAGCAATTTGGCCTTAACACTGTCTCTCTTAACTATGGGCTTAGCCAAGACGAGCTATTTTTTGCAGCAATAGAGAATGACAGAGGAAGAGTCGATTCAAATGGAGATTCCAACCAACAGAAAGCCTTCCAAACAGCCTTAGGTGTAGATGGGCCCCTCGTTTATTACACAGACCCGTCATGCACGGGCCGACCTGTCACCGACACTTTTGCAGTCGCTAGAGAGAGCGTAATAGACACGGTTTGGTGGAAAGATGGCTTTGCTCAATTTCCCCCAGAAAAGTTTGACGAACTACTCCCAAGGGTTGTGGAGCACCTAAACCAGAAAGAAGCGACGCTATATGTTACGGATGTTTTTTGTGGATGGGATCCAGAATTTTCAGAACCGTACCGATTTATTGGTGAATATGCCACGCACGCCTACTTCTGTAACATCATGTTCCCGAAGAATGTAAGAGATGACTCCGACCGCATAGAATCCGGGTGGACAATCTTAAATGTTCCTTCGTTCCTCGCTGAACCCGAAAGGGATGGGACCAAGTCGAATCGCGCAGTCATTATGGATATCGAGAAGCGTGTCGCTCTCGTGGTAGGCCCAGCTGACTATTGCGGAGTGAATAAGAAAACAATGTTCACTGTAATGAATTACGTCCTACCAGCTAAAGGCCAGCTTTCTATGCATTGTTCAGCAAACGTTGGGGATGACTCGGACAGTGCCATTTTATTCGGCCTTTATGGCACCGGGAAGACAACTCTTTCAGCCGACCCAGAACGCCTACTTATCGGAGATGATGAGCATGTTTGGACCGACACTGGCGTGTCGAATTTTGAAGATGGATGTTATGCCAAACTTATTGATTTAGACAAGGAAGCAGAACCTGTTATTGCTGCAGCACTTAGCATGAAAGGGACACTCATCGAAAATGTCCCGCCGGTTTCTGGAAAAGCCATCGAAGACACAAACCCCCAAGAATTCGACTTAAGTGATGGATCAAGAACAGAAAATACAAGGTTTGCCTACCCACTGACCTGCAATCCTGGAGTCGCTGAAGGAGCGAAAGGGCCGCACCCTGAAACAATTGTCTTGCTGACAGCAGATGCATTTGGTGTGCTTCCTCCAGTCTCGATTCTCAGCGCTGATGAAGTTATGTACCATTTCGTAACTGGATTTACTTCTAAATTAGCTGGAACCGAAGTTGGCATAACTGAACCGCAAGCAACTTTTTCAGCATGTTTCGGAGATCCATTTATGTCTCAAAAACCTCATGTGTATGCAAGCCTTTTAGCTAAGCGCATGCAAGAGCACGATACACGATGCATTCTATTGAATACTGGCTGGAGTGGCGGCCCCTATGGGGTGGGAGAAAGAATGTCCCTGAAATACACCCGTGCTCTTTTGGACTCTGCACTTTCAGGTGTTTTTGACGACGCAGAATTAGAGACTCAACCAATTCTAAACCTCCGTATGCCAATGAGCTGCCCTAATGTCCCCGATGAGATTCTTGATCCCAGGTCAACATGGGAAGATGTNGAAGCNTACGACCAACAGGCCTTAAAACTTAGAGATATGTTCAGAGAAAATTATGCCGAGAGTGGTTTNGAAAGCCTCGGNATTNCAGAGGTTATGTAACTACCAAATAACCGATAGAGATNTCCCCTCCAGTGAAGCTTTTATGCAGGGTCNCCGTGATGAATGTATGGTGGCACTGTGAGTGACTTAGAACATCAAACAACTCCGTATTTAAGAGTTGATNTACCGACATTTGAATCTAANCTTTCAAAGATGTCAGGGGTNTTACCTGGTGCAGCGCTNCGACCGCATGTAAANGCTTTCAAATCAACATCGGTAGCGAAACGACTTCATAATGCCGGACATGTAGCTTTTTGTTGCGCAACAATCAAGGAAATAGANGGAATGGCATCAGCCGGATTGGGTGACGATCTCTTGCTAGCCAACGAAGTCTTGGATGCTCNACGGCTAGGAGCCGTGGCAAAAACAGGAGCCCAGATCACTGTCGCCGTTGATTCTAAAGAAACTATCGACGCCGCAGTTGCTGGAGGTGTANGCAACATTTTAGTAGATGTCAACGTTGGTTTGAGAAGGTGTGGTTGTGCTGCATCAGAGGCTGGAAGTCTAGCTAAATATGCAAGAAGCAGAGGATTGAACGTACGAGGAGTCATGGGCTATGAAGGGCACTTGATGATGGCCAGTGACAGAAAGGTCCAAGCCGCAATGGTNAAAGACTCTATGGCCATACTATTAGAAGCCCATNACGATGTAGGAGGACCAATAGTTTCAGCTGGTGGAACAGGGACCTTCGACATAAACAGCTGGGCTACAGAGATTCAAGCTGGCTCATACCTATTCATGGACACTGAGTATGCAAAATTAGGNCTACCATTTTTGGAGTGTCTTTCTGTAGTAACAAAAGTGATTTCGGTTTCTCCTGACCGTAGCTGGGCTGTAGTTAATGCCGGACTCAAAGCGCTTGGAATGGATCACGGTAATCCATCGGTTGAAGGTGGAATTGTAGGATTTTGCTCAGACGAACATACGACGCTATACCCTCCGAAAGGGCAAGAAGAAGTAGTCTGGAAAATTGGTGATCAAGTGTCCCTATCCCCCGCTCATGTCGACCCGACAATCGCGAAACATGAGAAAATATTGGCGTTTGAGGGAAATAAACTTGTTGATCAATGGCCTATAGACCTACGAGGGTGGTAATTCCATTCCTCTGANAGAAGGAACATTTGATAAAAAATTCATGGGTGAACTGGGGAAGAAATCAAAGATGCGCTCCNGAACAGCTAGCGCGCCCAANCACCCATGAAGAAGTAGCAAAACTAGTTTGTCTTGGAGTAGCAAAGAGGAAAAAAGTTCGTGCAGTAGGTGCTGGCCATAGTTTCAGCCCGCTGTGCGCTACAGAAGGAATAATGATTGACCTAAGTAACTTTAATTCCATTACAAAGGTAGACCCTGAGAAACTACACATAACTGTTGGTGCCGGAATACGCCTTTTTGACTTGAATAAAAAACTCGAATCTCTTGGGCTGGCACTTCCGAACCTCGGCGATATCGACTGCCAAAGCTTAGCTGGGGCAATTAGTACAGGAACTCACGGAACTGGACTGAACCACCACTCAATTAGCCAAGCTGTAATTGGATTAAAGATCATCACCGGAGACGGAGGAACCCTAGAATGCTCCGCCTCCCAAAATCAGGACCTCTTTGANGTCGCAAGAGTAAGCCTTGGCTCGCTAGGGNTCATTGTNGAGGTAACTCTCCAATGCGTCCCTTCATTTAATCTNCGAGCTATTGAGCAAACAACGCATATCGATAATGTGCTTGATCTTTTCACCGACGCTATTAGAACATCAGACCATACAGAATTTTTTTGGTTTCCACATACAAAGATCGGGACANTAAAAGTCAACTCNAAGACAGACGATCCACCAAGCTACCGAAGCCNATATAAAGCCTTTNTAAGCGATGANGTGATAGCAAACGGTGGGTTTGACCTTATTAACAAGTACGCAAANTTCTTCCCTAACCGTGCACAAAAGGTGCTAGAAAATCAAATATCACATGAAAGGAAGATCTCCTATGTGGCACCAAGTTACAAGGTNTTCTGTTCTAAACGTCGGGTTCGTTTCATAGAAATGGAATACGCCGTACCTTTGAACTACCTCTTAGAAGCCTTTCAGAAAGTACGCGATGCAACTAACCAATTGGACCGACCAATAACATTCCCGATTGAGGTTAGAGTGCTCGGAGCCGACGAGATTCCTCTTTCGCCAGCATATGGGCGAGAATCAGGATACATTGCAGTCCACGTCTACAGAAATACACCNATCGACCCATANTTCCAGATAGTCGAAAATATTATGAAAACGTATGATGGACGACCGCATTGGGGGAAAATGCATACCCGAACCAGCGAAGANCTATCACCTCTTTACCCTGAATGGAATAAGTTTCAAATAGCCCTTGAAAGACTAGATCCGGATGGCCACTTCTCAACCCCCTATCTCGATCGAGTTCTTAGGGGCTAGAAGAAGTTACAGGTACCCATCAGGATTTTGCCTTTGCCAATTCCAATGGTCGATGCACATTTTCTTAAGCGTGTTCTCCGCCCTCCAAGAAAGCTCATTTGANGCTTTCTCTACATCTGCAAAGNCAACCGGAATATCTCCGCTCCGCCTTCCCACAACCTCTCTGGGGATAGGCTTNCCAATNACTTCCTCTACCATCTTGACCAGNTCAAGNACNGACGANCCCTTACCTGTNCCAAGGTTCCATACATGACTACCGTTTGCATCTTCTAAAAATCGAAGTGCAGCCAAATGTCCTCGGGCTAAGTCAACGACATGAATATANTCCCGNATACATGTTCCATCCGGCGTTTCNTAATCGTCTCCAAANATGAAGAGTTTCTCTAGTTTCTCTNCTGCGACCTGCATGATATACGGCACAAGGTTATTTGGAATCCCAGTTGGCATTTCTCCAATTAATCCTGTTGGGTGAGCTCCAATCGGATTGAAGTAACGAAGAAGACCAATACTCCACCCATCATCTCCTAAAGCAACGTCGGAAAGTATTTGCTCAATAAAGTACTTTGACATCCCATAGGGGTTCGTCGGACCGAGTTCCGCCACTTCATCAAATGGCGCAATCTCAGAAGGCGANTAAACAGTTGCTGATGANGAGAAAACTAGTGTTGACACCTCAGACGAGGCCATAGCATCTAACAGGCTGAGCGTTGAGCCAAGATTNTTATCNTAATACTTGACTGGTTCTTCGACTGATTCTCCTACTGCCTTAAGTCCTGCAAAATGGACAACTGAAGTAATTGGATAGTCGCGAAATATTTCGATCATCGTCGATGTGTCTCGAAGGTCTGCTTCAACAAAAACCGGCGCNGATCCTGTAATTTGTTCAATTCGGGNTAAGACTTTTTTGGAAGAATTTACAAGGCTATCGACAATGACGACCTGATATCCGGCCTCCATTAACGCTACAGAAGTATGGCTGCCNATATACCCTGTGCCCCCAGTTACTAAAGTAAATTTTTCCATACGTAAGTCTGCCAGCAGAANTTACAAATCGGAACTTTGATGTTATCCAACTAGCCCCCACNNACTAAACCCCNATGAAAAAAGCCCGGATTCCTAGTCCCATAATGAACAGACTCCCAAACCCATACAGAAGGTAGCGCTTCTCTCCAACTTGTGTCTTATATCCATAAAGTAAAGCCACAAAAACAATCATTGAGAATCCATACAAATAGTGGAAATCTCTCGGCGGTAAATTCTCATCGGACTGTAAGGCAACTCCAAGAATTGCTTGAACAAAGACCGTAGTTTGCGCCAAGGCTACATAGAGCCAAAANGGGCGACCCCCGTAGACTCNAGTCTTATTCACTNCAAATGCTAGAAGNGCNGCGAGCGCATTTGAGNAAATAACCACGAAAGCAAACGCTGTATGAACCTCACGAATAGTTANGAGAAGTGTCACCCTGTATTTCCTGGAGAGGATACTTCAACGACATAATGCCAAAGTTCCGCTGACAATCCGAGATGCTTTGGAGGTTTCTCTCCAGATGAGGACTGATGGGCGTGGGCGGCTTGATCTGAGTTCCGCCAAGCTTCAAATGATGCATCATCAGCCCAACGCGTCACTACTAGCCATTGGTTCCTTTCATCATCAGGTCGGAGCAGTTCAAAACCTTGAAACCCTGGAGCATCATCTACAGAATGAACTCGATCTCCAAACCTCTTTGCTACTTCTTCCCCATGTTCTGAAGGAACTGTTATTGCATTAATTTTAATCACTGTCATACAACAATCATGGCACTAGAAANTATGAAANCAAGAGTTGAATNGCAGTTGGACAAGCGAAAGNGGAAAAGTTTGCTACTTTACGGCATCTATTTTTCGTAAATTCTGAATTTCATTTTCAGAAAAGCCCCAGCTAGATAAAACTTCTTCGGTGTGCTCACCTGGGTGAGGTGGTGGCCCATCAATGGCTCCTGGAGTTCGACTAAATCTCGGTGCCGGCGCAGGTTGTTTAACCCCAGCGACCTCAATAAATGTTTCGCGTTCGACATTGTGGGGGTGAGCATATGCCTCTGAAGGCGAGAGAACNGGAGCAAAGCAAACATCGGTCCCTTCCATCAGTTCAACCCACTGGTCACGTGACTTGGTGCGNATAGTTTCAGCTATCTTTTCCTTCATCTTTGGCCACTGAGATCGATCCATCTGTTTCGGAAGTTCTTCTTGATCAAGACCAGTTATTCTCAAAAGCTCTGCATAGAACTGCGGCTCTATGGAGCCTAACGAGATGTATTCGCCATCAGCACATTCATAAACATCGTAGAAAGGGGCGCCGGTATCAAGCATATTCGTCCCACGATCGCCCCATACTCCCATGGAAAGAAACGTGTGGATCATTGTCGCTAAAAGTGCTGACCCATCAGTCATAGCTGCATCTACTACCTGTCCTTTTCCACTTGTTTGAACTTCAACAAATGCGGCGCAGATCCCCAAAGCTAGGAGCATNCCTCCCCCTCCGAAGTCTCCTACAAGGTTTACTGGAGGGACTGGAGCTTCTCCCTCTCTTCCAATTGCCCCAAGCACACCTGACAGCGCTATGTAATTAATATCATGACCAGCCATACTCGAATATGGCCCAGTTTGTCCCCAGCCGGTCATCCTTCCATAAACCAACCGAGGGTTTCTCTCCAAACATTCCTCAGGGCCAATCCCCAGACGCTCAGCTACACCTGGGCGAAAACCTTCAATAAGAGCGTCCGCTTCTTCCACTAACCGAAGCAGTGCCTTAATTCCCTCTTGGTTTTTGAGGTCAAATGCAACTGATTTCCTGCCGCGGTTTAATAGATCTACACCTGGGNTTGAAGGGAATTCANTTGGGACAGCTGATACTCGATCGACCCTAATGACTTCCGCCCCAAGATCTGAAAGCACCATCGCGCAAAACGGCCCTGGGCCTATACCCGCTATCTCTATTATTTTCTTTCCTTCTAATGGCCCCATTCTTTAGCCCTCCCAAGTTCGGCAAGCTCTATCTTTGCTAGGNAAGACATTTGCTCTTTTNATGGACACCGCAACCATAACCGACTCCACCCCACGCAGCAGACTGTANATAAAATATTTTGCATCAAGAGTGCTTCTTTTTTAGGCTCAGACGACAATCTAGCGATAGTCTTCCCCCGTGGAGCAACAAAATAACGATTTAACTCCCGCACAGTATGACGCGGTAAAAAATGACGCAAATAGATTAAAGATCTTAGCTGGAGCTGGTTCAGGGAAAACCCGTGTCTTGACTCATCGAATTGCCCACCAAAGCAAAGCTTTACGCATAGAACCAGAGCATGCCTTATGTCTAACCTTTACAAAAAAAGCTGCCGAAGAGCTACAGGAGCGTCTACAGGCGCTGGGACTTTCTAGCCCAGTAACTGCAGGCACCTTCCACGCCTTAGCTTATGCACAACTGCAAACACGCTGGAAAGATTTGGACCTCCCGCGTGTACCTTCAATTTTGGAGAACCGTAAACGGATTCTCAANCCTATTCTCCCCAAACAGTTTTCTTTTGAAGATCGAGAATCAACGATAAACGAAGTTAACTGGGCTACAGCTAGAAGACTAACCCCTGAAACTTACCCTTCTGCAGCGGAAGCCGCCCGACGTGATCCATCTGCTGGCGTGAGTCAAATTAGCGAATTCTTGCACAAATTCTCCCAGGAAAAGAAGAAAAGGAATCTTATCGACTTTGACGATATGTTGGAATACGCAATTGCAGATCTCACAAACGATGCCGAATACGCTGCAGGACGTCAATGGAAATACCGCTATATCTTCGTTGATGAGTTCCAGGATGTAAACCCTTTACAGTTCGCCCTTTTACGGTCTTGGCTAGGACCAGATAGCTCAATTTGCGTAGTTGGGGACCCTAACCAAGCCATCTATTCATGGAATGGAGCCGATGCAAAATACCTGGAAAATTTTGATGAGTACTTTCCAAACAGCACAACAGTTGAACTCAACGAAAATTTTCGCTCAACTTCGAAGATACTAGAGTCTGCATCCTCGCTCCTCAAAAAGGGTAACGCCATGCATACGCATAAACCAGATGGCGAGACCCCGTCCATATACCAAGCAAATGATTGCTCCGCTGAAGTTTCATATATTGCAAAAAAAATCAAAGAGAAACACCTCCAGTCTGGAAGATTGTCAGGCCAAGCCGTACTTGTAAGAACACACACCCAGATAAGCCAAATTGCCAACATTTTCAATGAACTCTCTATCCCTTTTACCAGCCCCATGGATCATGAAACCGCCACTGAAGTTCACAACTCTGTTGAGAGAAACTCAGTCACTATCACTACTTTCCATGCAGCAAAGGGACTTGAATGGCCAGTTGTTTACATTGCAGGACTGGAAGAAGGATTTAGTCCCATCTCTCATGCTGTTTCCGAATCTTCCTTAGATGAAGAACGACGCCTTCTTTACGTAGCTATGACGCGCGCCCAAGATCAGCTGCATTGTTCTTGGGCGCGACAAAGAACATTTGGGACTAAAAAAATAAGTCGTCGAGCTTCGCCCTACTTGAAAGAAATATCTCGATCTATGGTCGCCGCTAACGACCAAATCATGAAAGGAGCTCCGCTTCGAGAGCGGATTCAGATACTCCGCAACCAGATTTTCCCTAACGATAAACCTTCGCCACCAAGCTCCCAACTGCGAAATGACCTCAATAGCTGGAGAGAATCCAGAGCGTTAGCGGCTGACGTTAAACCTAGCGATGTGATCTCTGACGAGGCCTTTGAAGAGTTAATAGCCCGAAAACCGAAAACCAAAAACCAGCTAGAAAGAGTTCCGCAATTAAGTACCTTCAACGTCGCAAGATATGGGGATGAACTTATCAGCATCCTTTCTAACGAAAATGCTTGAAAACCCTAAATCCAGAACGAGAAGTTGTTAAGGTTTCACATGGGCGATAACGAAAAGTCACCTACTAGCCTGAAAAGGTCTCTTGGACTTGGGCATGTATTTGTGATTAGCACTGGCGGAACTATCAGTGCAGGACTGTTCTTTCTCCCAAGTTTCGCCGCAGCAAAAGCCGGCCCTTCTGCAATTCTCGCATATTTGATAGCCGGACTTTTAGCGTTACCTGCGATGCTTTCTGTCGCTGAACTCTCGACTGCTATGCCACGAGCAGGAGGGCTGTATTATTTCCTAGCACGGGCTCTTGGCCCAGCAGGGGGAACAGTAACGAGTGTCGCTACCTGGCTGTCACTAGTAATGAAGGATGCGTTTGCTCTCGTAGCTATGAGCGCATATTTAGCCCTGATCGGAATAGACCTTCCTAGCAAGCTGACGGCAGTGATATTGATTGCGCTCTTCACCCTGCTAAATATTGTTGGATCCAAGACAGGTGTATCTATCCAGCTCGCCATGGTCGGGTTCCTCCTAGTAGTAGTTGTGTGGTTTTTGGCGACAGGGATGCCAGAAGTAGGAAATGCTGCTGGAGATTTTGAACCTTTCTTCAGTAAAGGGAGTGAGGGCTTAATTGCGGCTATCGGACTGGTTTTCGTTAGTTACGGTGGGTTAACCAAGGTTGCAAGCATGGCAGAGGAAGTCGAAGATCCTTCGCGAAATATTCCTCTTGGTGTAATTCTCTCTCTTTTCGTGAGCACTGTTGTTTATACGCTAGGGATGCTCGTAGTAGTAGCAGTTATCCCCCAATCAGACCTCTATGGAGACTTAGCGCCGCTTCATACCGCCGCTGAAACATACATGCCAGCTGTTGGAGCTGGATTTGTCATTGCGGCTGCTCTTGCAGCTTTTGCATCTGCCGCAAACGCAGGAATCTTGTCAGCTGCGCGATACCCGATGGCGATGAGCCGAGATGGATTGATGAGCGACTCCTTTTTGAAAATGAGCCGATTTGATACACCTATTTGGGGAATAATACTGACAGGCATTGGTATGACTGTAATTGTGGTTGTATTTGGCGCTGGAGCTATTGCGAAACTCGCCAGCGCATTCGTGCTTGTAAAGCTCGCACTAGTTAATCTCGCAGTGATTGTTCTTCGAGGTGCACGGATTAA
>PBPU01000083.1 GCA_002724825.1 Acidimicrobiaceae bacterium | reverse complement strand
AGTTCTATGAAAAAACGCAGGGGTTTCCTCGTCAAGATGAAAATACCCAAGTCGCTCAAATTGAACGACCGCCCCCGGTGGCAAGTCACTAATGGATGGCTCAAGTTTTGCACCTTCGAGAAGTGTCTTGGAGTCCAAATTAACATCATCAAGGGCNTCTCCGGTTTCTTCTCCAGGATGCTCAGCNGTAAATAGCCTCTCNTATAGAGCTACGGATCCCTCAATTGCATGTTCTGCTGATACCCAATGAATTGTCGCTTTAACTTTTCGACCATCGGGNGCCTTCCCGCCACTTGTCTCTGGNTCATAGGTGCACAGGATCTCGATGGGATTGCCTTGGTCATCCTTGATNACGTCATTGCAAGTGATGAANTACCCNTANCGAAGTCTCACTTCACGCCCAGGAGATAAACGATANTATTTCGGTTCAGGANTCTCCATGAAATCATCACGCTCAATNAAAAGCGAACCGGAAAAGGGAACTTCTCTAGTCCCAGCAGATTCGTCTTCTGGGTTATTTATNGCTGTACGCGTTTCCACNTGTCCTTCAGGCCAATTTGTAATAGTTACTAGAAGAGGTTTGAGAACAGCCATTTTTCGATCGGCAGTCTTGTTGAGATCATTTCGAACGAAAGATTCGAGTAGNTCGATTTCGTGAGTGCCATTTGTNCTNGCAACNCCGATGTGNTCNCAGAATGAGCGTATNGCTGTAGCTGGGTAACCTCTTTTTCGAAANCCGCGNAAAGTTGGCATACGAGGATCATCCCAACCATCTACGACCTTTTGTTCAACAAGATGCTTTANAAGTCTCTTAGACAANACAGTGTGGGTGAAATTTAGCCTAGCGAACTCTGTTTGATAGGGCCGGTCAGATCCAGTAATTTCAAGTTGATCAAGAAACCAGTCATATAGTTNACGATGCGAATCGAATTCAAGAGAGCAAAGCGAGTGTGTTACTTTCTCAATGGCATCTGATTGTCCGTGGGCCCAATCATAAGTTGGGTATATACACCACTCATCACCGGTGCGGTAATGATNTTCATGACGAATCCTNTACATAATTGGATCGCGCATNTTCATATTGTCATGGTCCATTGAAATCTTNGCACGAAGAACGCATTCNCCGTCAGAGAACTTTCCAGAGCGCATTTCTCTGAAGAGGTTGAGGTTCTCTTCGATGCTCCTGTCTCTATATGGGCTATTTATTCCTGGCTTTTGAAATCCTCCACGTTGCTCAGAGATGGTATCTCCATCTTGATTGTCTACGTAAGCCTTTCCATCGCTGATCAACTTTTCAGCCCACNTGTAGAGTTGATCAAAGTAGGCAGAAGTGTGAAGTGGNTTTCTTTCTAGGCTTTCACCTAAAAGCCATTCGAGGTCTTCCAAGATTCCTTCAACGAACTCTGTGTTTTCTGTCATTGGATTNGTGTCGTCGTACCGAAGATTGAAGANCCCAGAGTAGTCTCTCGAGATGTTGAAATTTACACAGATCGCTTTAGCNTGGCCGACATGGAGATACCCGTTTGGTTCTGGTGGAAATCGAGTTTGTACACGACTATCAAATCTCCCTGATTCAATATCANCGTTGATTAGGTTATTAATGAAATTNGNCTTCTTCGAAGNAGNGTTNTCGTGCGATTTCATATATTAATAGTGTGCCATTTAGAACTCCTCTATGCGCGGGTCTAAGCTTAGATATCTAGAGAAATGGGNGTCTAAGGGGGCTTTCATGGGTTCGGGATTCGACAAGGACCGATTGCAAAGAGTCGTTGAGTTATGTGATCGGTATGTTAACGANNGAAAGTTTTCTTGCGCNCAAGTGCAAATAGCTCATAGAGGTTCAGTTGCTTTACGGNACACAGTGGGATCAGCAGATCTGGAAAGCGGCGCCTCTCTTCGAGAAGATGCGATTTTTCGTATNTACTCAATGACAAAGCCGATTACATCGATAGCNCTTATGCAGCTTTATGAAAAGGGCCTTTTCATTCTTGAGGACCCAGTGGCAAAGTACATTCCAGCGTTTGCGAATCCTCAAGTTCTCGTAGGTGGATCTTATCTTAATCCTGTTACCCGCCCGGCGCAGACAGAGCTAACCATAAGAGATATGCTGTTGCACACTTCCGGACTGACGTATGGATTTCACTACTCAAATAATTTGGACAAAATGTACCGCTATAAGAAAATTGCNGGTGCTGCAGAGGGAGCTGANGGNACNCTAGAAGAAAANATTAATGAGCTTGCGACGTTACCACTCTTGTTTGANCCAGGAACCGCNTGGAACTATTCGATGTCAACCGATGTGTGTGGAAGATTAATCGAAGTACTGAGTGGAAAAGGTCTGGATGAATANTTAGAGGAACATGTTCTTGGGCCAGCGGGAATGAACGATACCGGATTTNGTGTGAGGGAGGGGCAAGCTGATCGCTTTACTTCAAACTACGCNTTCACNCCAAAGGATCNNCTTATGTTGATAGATCCTGCAANCACTAGTCCGTATTTAGCTCAGCCCTTNTTTCTNTCCGGAGGTGGAGGNTTGGTGTCGACTATCGATGATTACCAACGTTTCGTGGACATGTTGCTTAACGGGGGAGAGATCGATGGTAAGCGAATCATTGGACGTCACACATTAGATTTNATGACGCTGAATCATCTCCCAGGTGGTGCAACGCTTAACGATTTGGGCCAATCGACCTTTACGGAGACAGCCATGGAGGGAATGGGATTCGGCCTTGGCTTTTCAGTGCTNGTTAACCCAGCTGCAAATGCTGCTTTGGGTTCNGTGGGGGAATTCGCATGGGGAGGAGCTGCTTCCACTCGATTCTGGGTAGACCCTCTAGAGGAGATTACCTGCGTCTTTATGACGCAGTTCATGCCTTCGAGTCATTANCCGATACGNCGCGAGTTAAAAGCTGTCGTCTATCAGGCGTTGAAATGATNGNGGATGTCTGATGGNTAAGNCAGGCAATGCGCCCTCCTNAATGGTCGCCGGAGAAGAAACTAAGAAACAGAGANAGNGTNGTAGTACCCTTGAGNANAGGAGGCTTAATGACAACAACAAATCCTTTTGATGCAGCCTTAGAAGATTTCCCGAGCAAGAGTGGGGAAGGAGCGGAAGCTTATAGGAAGTTTCCATATATGCCCGTTGGTGAAGCAGTAGATATGGGGCATGACGAGAATGGAACTCCGCTGTTTGATCCCAGAATATTCGATAGTGGTGAATTCGCACGTAATCCGTACCCCTATTACCGAATCCTGCGCGACCACTATCCTGTCTTCCATGATCAATTGCACAATTGTTATTTTGTAACTCGCTATGAAGACATCACAGACTGCTACTTTGATGAAATTGGTTTTAATACAATACCGAAAGGGTCTTCGAGCGGAGTTCTTGGTAATACACAGCTCGAACTGAGTGGAATAGAGCATCGACGACGACGCAATATCTATGGCCGCCACCTCGTCGGAGCGGCACTAACTAAACGAATTCACGCCCTTGAGGAATTAGCAAATGAATTGATAGAAGAATGGTGGGACCCTAATAATACTAAGGGCGTAGAAATACACGAAGATAGCAATACCGTGACCCTAGAACTTGGGAAAGCTTTTGCGAATGAATTTCCCATCTCCGTAGTTGCTCAAGTTCTAGGGATTCCACAAGATGCTCGCCAACAATTTACTTGGTGGTATGACGCAATGATGTCTGGCCTTGGCGGATCAGATACGCATCATGAAGGGCTTGAAGCCAGACAGGACCTTGAAGAATATGTTGAGGAACTTGTTGAAGAGCGCAGAGGAAAACCAACGTATTTACATGATGAAAATGGTAACGAAATATGTTTAGACATTATCTCCGAATTGTGCCACTCGGAGATTGATGGGTCGGTAATGTCAACAGAAGAGATCACATCATTTATTGCTCTAGTAGTTGGAGGAGGGGGAGAGACAACCAGAGGGGCGATCTTGAACCTCTGGTACCTTCTCTTGCAACACCCAGATCAATACAGGCAAGTCAAGGAGAATGAAGAACTTTGGGACACGGCATTTCATGAAATGCTAAGGCATTCAACTTCCATAGGCGGCCAGCCTCGCCATAACACATTTGATATTGTTATGCACGGTGTTCATATTCCAGCAGGCTCCTTGATGCATATGGTCGATGTTTCAGCTAACCATGATGAAAGAATCTTTAAAGATCCTGAAGACTTTAATATTTTCCGTGACGACTTATACAGCGGAAAAATTCTTCGGTCTGGACATAACAAGGAAGGGAAATGCAGCCACATGGCATTTGGCGTGGGCCCTCACTTGTGTCCTGGAGCATGGATATCGCATCAGGAAACGGTAATCGGATCACAAATCCTTGATAAGGTTTTCAAAAACGTACGTATAAATACAGATCGTATGCCCAAAGACATCGATGGAGAATCTCTTGCGCCTATTGGCCTAGGATCGATTCGTGAGCTCTGGCTTGACTTCGATCTCCCGAGTTAAACATGGAGTCGTACGAGGCTGATTTCGAGGACGAACCTACACCTGAGCCCGGATATAGAACGTACGAGGTGTACCAGCGGGAGCGCGTTGGAGAAACGACAAACCTTATAAAACCTCGGGAGTTGATATCGGATGAGTACGCTCGCGACCCCTACCCTCTATTAGAACTATTGCGAGAAAACTACCCGTGCTATAGGGATTGGTTGAGTAATTGTTTTTGGATCACACGTTATAACGATGTGACTTCCGTATTTGCTGATGATCAGAATTTTGAAACTCGGCCAAAACGCTGGTATTTGGATTCCATGAACTACGGCCGTGACCTCTGGAAGCACCTTCCTGTCCAGTGGGCATATGAGAAAAAGATTGATAGCAATATAGAACCAGTCGCAGAGGAAGCGGTATCGTCGCTCAACGACTCGACAATGGACCTCGCAAGAAACTTTGCTGCACGAATACCGCTGGCACTTTGGCTTAAGGTGCTTAATATTCCAATAGACGAGGGCCAGGAGTTCGCACGACTTTACTTACAAATGCAGCGTGGTGCTAGATGGGATCCACAATTAAGGCAAAGGGGATTGCAATCGATGCAAGGATTAGCTGAACTTCTTACACCTATCTTCAACGACCGTTGCCACAATCCGGAAGATGATCTTATTAGCGCAGTAACGCAACTTGAGCTAACTGATGCTCCACCTACCGTGGAGGATCTTGTTATAACAATCCTCGAGCTAGATCATGAGACGTTACACGGAGGGCTTTCGAATCTATGGTTTAACTTGCTCACCAATCCAGAAGAAATGGAAAAAGTAAGAAGTGATCATCGTCTCATGAAATTCGCATGGTTAGAAACGCTAAGGCATTCCTCCCCAGTTTTAACCGCTGATAGATTCGCCCGGCAGGAAGTCGAAAGATTTGGAAGGCTGATTCCCAAAGGTGGTTTACTTCGATGCTCAGCTGCTGCCGCAAATAGAGATCCTCGTCAATTCGATGAACCGGATACATTCATCATCGGCAGAAAGGATCTCTGCCAACGTGAACCGCGCGGCCAGTACCGTGCTGACGGACTCCCATCTGGAATAGCATTCGGGCTTGGGAAACCGTCTATTCACCCTGCAGTTCCTAAAGGAAGGCCAAGGTCAAGATATGCCCTAATCCGAGATGCAGCTGTTACGGCTTCGCTGCTGCTTCTTGAACATAAGCCCAAATTAAAATTAGTTAATGGGGCAGAACCGCACCTTACCTGTTCGCAGCTAGGAGAAATGCACACCTGCTGGGAATTGCCAGTTTGTTAAGAGATATCTCAGACTTCCGAGTCGGGTAACACGCAAGGAAATCCAGCATATAATCCTATGTTGTCACCAGTTCTTCCACCAGGCCCTTCAAGGAGAAGTTGAACAAGAACTTCTGCGGTTTCTTCTGGTTTCATCCAGCTCTCAACCCAAGCAGGATCTGGATTTGGGCCGCTCCATGACCTGATCATCTCGCTGTCAGTTGCCCCAATACACAGATTATTAACCCGGACGTTGTAGCTAGCTAAGGACTTGGCCCAGTCGAAGGCAAGCCCGTTTAGTGCCCATTTCGACGCGTTGTAAAGATCCATATTTCCATGGCCATGATGTCGTGAAGAGCCGGGTGCAGGTTTTACGTGGTCTGTGCTGACATTTACGATTTCACCGTAATTTTGTTCTGCCATTATGGGGGCAACAGCTCGACCAAAAAGAAAAGCTCCACGAATATTGGAACCAAATAATCTTTCATAATTTGATAAAGACTCGTCCCAATCGTCTAGCGGACCAGTTCGTAGGACTTCTCCGGCATTATTTACAAGAATGTCAACAGTTCCGAACTTAGCAACAGTCGCATCTACAACCGACCGCACATGATCAGCGTCAGAGACATTACCAATATGCCAATCGGCGCCAATTTGTTCGCCAACTGTAATGACCGATTCTCGCTTATCTGTTATGACGACATTGCAACCTTCTTCGCAAAGACGCTGAGCGAACGCAGCCCCCACGCCTTGGGCAGCCCCAGTAATGATGGAAACTTTCTCCTTAAGTGTCATATCCATACTGTCTACCTTGTCTGGAAAAAGTCGCCTATACCGTCTGAGGCTCCTTTATCTTTTTTGTTGCTATCTTCTTGAGGTAAAGCAACGGCGACTCCATCATCTATTTCAATTTTGAAGCAAGGAACTCCTTCGTATGCTGGAGGGCCACTGTGCTCACCGGTTCTAACATCGAATGAAGTTCCGTGCAGCGGGCATGTTAACTGGTATCCGCGAAGACGACCTTCACTTAAAGGAGTGTCAGCGTGACTGCAGTTGTCTTCAAGGCCGAATAGCTCTCCGTTAACCCGGCAAACAACGATTCCATAATCACCAATGTCCTCGAAGACCTGTAGATCACCGTCTTTGAGGTCATCAAGGTCGCCTAGTTGATGGGCGTCCGAATCACTCATGCGGGATCCATAGAAAGATATTTATCGAGAGTTTGATGGAAATAACGGATTCTATTCTCTTGCGAAGGAAGGTACTCGCCTTTATACCCTCGTGAGCGCAACCCTTTATGCTGCGTAGTCCAGATTGCTACATCCTGATCAATTCCTGGTCCACAGCTCACTTCTCCCGCACGTCCAACAATATGTTCTACTTGATGATCTATGGATACCCAATCCTTCATCGAATTAGAGTAGTACTCGGTTGCACCTTCTGGAAACATAGTCAAATACCACATGTCAAAGATGCATTTATTCGGATCCGTGGGGTGTGGGGCAGATCGGAGAAAAATACAGCCATCAGGTTTCATGCTAAATGAAAGATTGGGAAAGATCGTGTAGTGATAGTTATCGGTTAATTGTTCGTCAGAATAACGAGAGAAGTCATAGCCTTTAGATGTAGATAGTTCGCGCTTTCTCTGCTGAAGGGCTACGCGTAAACCTGACAAATTCTCACGATATGGTTCTGGATCAAAATCCCAAAAATCAAAATCTTTCTTCATGCCTTTGAAAGTTTTATCAGCAGATCCTTTATATTGCGGGCCAGGGCCTCCTCCAGGCATAAGCATCCGGCAATGCCCAGATGGATATAAATCAAACTGGCAACCACTGTGGTGTTCATTCAAATGATTAAGAGTCTGAGGATGGACGAATGGAAGGTGGTAACTCTCATTAAAGTTATCCTGAACGCATTTCCAGTTCCATTCTCCTTCGATTGTCACCCAATGGGTTCGCTTCATTTCTTCCATGCGATATGAATCAAGATGTTCGGTGACAGGAGTTAACCAGTCTCTAAGACTGTCACATTGAGGATCCATATTGAACCAAATAAAACCTGCCCATGTTTCGCATGGAATTTCAACTAGGTTCAATTTTCCGCACGGCGAACCTTGTGGAAAATCATCTTCATCGTATGCCCAAGTACAATCACCGGAAGAGCTAAACCTCCAACCGTGATAAGCGCATTGGAATTCTCCACTCGCCAGGGTACCGACTTCTGCAGTTACGAGTTGATTTCCTCGATGCTGGCAGGCGTTGTAGAAGGCTCGTATTTCGAGATCTTCTCCGCGAACACAAATAATCGACTCGTGGACAATGTCATACTTAACATAGTCTCCTGGATTCGGTATCTGGTCCACTCTTCCAGCAATCTGCCATACTCTGGTCCACATTCGATCCCATTCTTTTTGTGCAAAAGCAGGAGAATAGTACCGGTAACCAAAGATATTTTGCTCTGAGCCTAAATCGGGATCTGGGGCTTTATCGCGTGGTATGCCCATAATCTCAACATCAGTTGATCTTGTATCAGTCATAAGAAAGTTTTTCTGCTTTTTAAGATAGTTTATTAGTTAGATCAGAAAGAATACAGAAACTAAAAAATATTTAGAGGGGGAAATGTTCGATTTGTTGCCGGAAAGGCTCGCTTGGTACATAGTAGGTCCTTCACTTGGGCTTCTGATTGTGANCTTCTTTCTCGTGCTGAACCAACCCTTGGGCGCCAGTGGGGCTTATNTGCATTCNTTAAAGCTATTTCAACGTAAAGCTGGCGTCGCAGTTTGGAGAATCTGGTACTTCGTTGGGATCTTCTTGGGCGGAATTCTTACAACACAAATTCTCCGAGACNCAGGGAATATCCGCTCAGGATACGCGACCATGGCAGAGGNCATCCAAGGCGGACCAACAATATTCATAGTTTTTGCAGGCGCTATTGTCATGGGCTANGGAGCAAAAGTAGCTGGAGGGTGTACCTCTGGTCATGGCATGTGTGGAACGTCCCAACGNTCAGCCGCTTCAATGGTTGCGACAGGAACATTCATGGCCACAGCGATCCTCACAACGTTGCTGATCAGAATATTATCTGGCGGTGACCTATGAAGAACTCCATGGGGATTCTTTTCGGAACATGTTTCGGAGGNTTGCTTGGCGCAGCAAATTTGCATGANTATGACACTATTCATGCAATGNTAAGACTCGACGAATTCGANGTCTATGGTCTCATGGCGTCAGCCATCGCANTTGCTGGAGGATTATTGTGGTGGCTTGAACGCCGTTCAANTTCCACAATGCTAGATGGGAAGTTAACACTTCAACGTTCTCGACCCCAAAGGCACCACATTATTGGGGGAGGGCTTTTTGGAATTGGATGGGCAGTAGCAGGGACATGCCCCGCNCCAGCGTTAGTNATGGTCTCATCAGGAGCGCTCTACGGCTTAATCGTGATCCTTGGGATTTTTATAGGAATTCACCTTGGAGAACGCAACAGCGCTCCGTCTTCATTTGGAGACGGAGAGCATCATTCCTCCAATGAAGAATTCGTCTCACTTTAACTTGAAATAAATTATGCGTTTATTCCCAGTGGTGACCATGCGAGAAGGGAAGAGTCNCCTGGGAAAACGTTAGCTACGAGCGGTGCGTTATTTGCGTCTGCCATCTCTTTGTAGCTCATCCATGATACTACTGCCGCTATAGGAGTTCCGATCCCTTCGTCAAACTGGACCGGCCCATACACGTTCGCCGTATAGATCAGGTCTTCAGTTCCGACCCTTTGTGTAGCTTCGTGTCGAGCTCCTGCAGGCTCGTAGAACCATACTCCCGGGCCATAACCCTCGGGTGGTCCTGCCCTATAACCTATTCGGCCATTAAGTACGAGGAAATCAGCAGCNCCAAGGTGATAGTGGGGNCCCGCAACACTNTTNTGAAGAACAAGCAGGGTTGACATCATTGTTTCTTCGCTAACACGAAGGATCTTGATGCCGTAGTCGTCCATTCCAGGGAATTCGATCCAAGGTATTGGCCGTGTATCGACCCAATGGGGATGTGTAAACGCTTCATCACCTGAATCTCCACTAGATTGAAGGACTTCACCAAGGGCTTCTGTCTGAGCTATTGCNAGAGGCTCAGGCTCACCATGAAATGGGGCAGGGCGCTCCTGCATGCACTCTGCCAAACTATTTGGAACTAGAGTCAATCCATTTGTATTCGAAGCTGCGAGAACGTCAAGCGCTGTTAAAATGCTGTCGACTGTCTTGCCGTCATCCGCTAGGAACGCNACAGGACCAAAGTAGTTTGCCTGGTACTCTGTGGTTTCTTCGACAACTATTCCTTCAACNCGNGAATTNGCGGGAATGTATCCCCAAATACCAGGTCCAATAGTAGCTGCCAACTCTCCTTTGGTGTACGTCATGCGNCCGGANAGGATCATCATGTCTGTTCCACCAAGGAACACCGTCGTTGGTAATTCAGTGCCAGCCTCAACCTGAACAATCATGGAGAACCATCCGGACTCCCTGCTAGCACGAAGTGGTTTGAAGCGCATTCCGGGGGCTTGCTTAATTTCGATCCATGGCATGGTGTTGGTATCAATACCACCNTCAATACCTGTAGGGTCAAACTCTGGGTTGTATGAGACAGACATGTGATTCTCCTATTTTCTACTCAACGGATAATTCTCCCATCAAGGACCAATCACTTGCGCCCTCGATGGTTGTGTTAACTATTTTTGGTGTTTCTGCTAGTGCTTGAGGCATTTCGCTCATAGCTTTCTTAAANTGGTCGCTATTGACATGAGGGACAGCGCCATCTTCCTGAAATGCTTCTACAAGTACAAATGTGGATGGATCGTCAGCACTTTGTGACCACTCAAACCAAAGATTCCCNGGCTCTTCGCGCGTTGCAANAGTAAAGTCGTGGACAAGNTCTAGCCACTTGTCAGTCCATTCAGGTTTTGTCTTAAATTTGACAACAATAAAAATCATACTTCCCCCTTTCCAACAAGCATAAAATTCATTTAGTAGATTAGCAAGCTAAAGGACCACCAATGTGTTTGCATGAAAGGCTATGTGCAAATTAACCTTCTATACATTCCATATNGAAGGAGTAGTATGTCTGGACCCTTGCAAGGTTATAAAATAATTGACTTGACTCAAGTAGTATCTGGCCCCTTGGCGACTATGTTGTTNGCCGATCAGGGTGCCGAAGTAATCAAAATAGAGCCGACGACAGGACTTGGTGATTTAACGCGCCTCCCTTCATTTGACAAGGGGGGGATAGGAGCGTTNTACCTTAACAATAACAGAAGAAAAAAATCTCTCTCGGTAGACCTTTCCGGAGATGATGGAAAGCAGATCGTTCTAGATCTTTGCGCAGAGGCAGACGTAATTATCCAAAACTTTCGACCAGGTGCAATTGAGCGCCTAGGTCTAGGCTATGAGAGCATTAAGAAAGTAAATCCTAATATCGTTTATGTGTCAATAAGTGGTTTCGGGCCTACTGGACCGTACTCGGATAGACCTGTTCTCGACCCAGTGATTCAAGGAGTCTGTGGAGTCATCAGCCGACAGCTGAACCCACAAGTTCCATTCCCTGACCTAATAAGAAATCTGTACGCTGACAAATCAACAGCATTAACCGTAGCGCAAGCAACGACCGCAGCATTACTTGCAAAGGAGCGTGGAAATGGGGGCCAATTAGTTGAGATACCTATGGTCGACGCATGTATGTACTTCTTTTGGCCGGACGCGATGATGGATTTGACGTTGACAGATGAAGACGCAAATGGCGGAGTGCTTCTTTCAACCGTCTACAACCTGACTGAGTGTAGTGATGGGAAAATAGTCTACTTCGCAGCTTCAGACGGCCAGCGCGCCGGAGTGTGCCAAGCAGTCGGTCATCCAGAATGGGCTGAAGATGAGCGATTCTCATCCATGCAGGCTCTTGCAGCGAATCCACAGAATTTTATACTTCTAGGAGAAATGCTCGCTGAGGCTTTTTTGGAGATGACATGTGAGGAAGTTATCGCAGCGCTAATCGAAGCTGACGTCCCAGCGGGACCTGTCCTCAGTGGCGAAGAGGCAGTTGCAGACCCTCAAATCGTCCATAACGAAACACTTGTCGAATGGCAGCACCCAGATGCGGGGACGGTCCGCCAGCCGCGACCCGCAGCACGCTTTTCGGAAACCCCAACGGATCTAGACTTCTCTGGGGCTCATCGAGGTCAGCACAATGAAGAAATTCTCGCCAGCCTAGGATACTCTTCGGAAAGAATTAAAGGTCTTCAAGAATCTGGAGTGATTGGTTAAGACTAGAGAGCCTAAAGTATTCGCTAGCATGGAATAAAAACAAAAGGAAATAGTGAAGTGCAGCCAACTTATTCAAAAGAAGCCGAAGCGTTTCGTGAAAAAGTCCAAGCTTTTTTAGGAGAACATCTACCAGAAAACTGGAAAGGAATCGGAGCCCTATCAGCTGACCAAGCATATGCCTTTACCAATGATGAGTGGAGGCCGCTACTAGCAGAGCATCGATTCTTAGCTCCATCCTGGCCAGAAGAATATGGAGGTGGTGGGTTAACTGAACTTGAGCAAGTTATCCTTGCCGAAGAATTCATGCGGGCGGGCGTTCCAGCTGGCGGTACAAATGATGCTTTTAGTATTCAAATGGTCGGAAACACCATTCTGCACTGGGGGAGTGAAGATCAAAGGTCACATTTTCTCCCAAAAATAATCTCTGGAGAGTACGTGTGGTGCCAGGGGTACTCAGAGCCAGATGCTGGCTCCGACTTGGGGGGTCTCGGATGCTCCGCTGAACTCGATGGTGATGAATGGATAATTAACGGACAGAAAATCTGGACTTCAGCGGGCCAATTTGCGAATTGGATCTTCGTTCTATGCCGAACAGACAAGAATGCTCCAAAGCATAAAGGAATTAGCTTTCTCCTTTGTGAAGTAGATCAGCCAGGGATTGAAATGCGTCCAATTAAAATGCTTTCTGGTGAATCAGACTTCAATGAAACATTCTTCACGAATGCAAGAACAGCGAAAGAAAATGTCGTAGGTGAAGTTAACGGAGGCTGGGCCGTTGCCATGACTCTTCTTGGATATGAGCGAGGCGAAAGCGCTGCAACAATGCCGATAATGTTCCGGTACGAAGTTGATAAATTGCTCGAACTAGCAAAGCAAAAGAAACTATCTACCGATCCGGCAATACGACAAAGGCTGGCCCAAATATATATTGAAGTTGAACTGATGCGCTTGTTAGGCATGAGAACATTAACTGGATTTCTCAAAGGAAGACAACCAGGTCCTCAGGAAAGTGCATTTAAGCTCTATTGGTCTGAATATCACAAACGAGTAACAGAGCTTTCACTCGATATTTTGGGAAGCGAGGCACTAGCGCTCGAAGGTAGCCCCCCCACGACATCGTTTCATGCAGATAATCCAGGTGCAGAGAACTCTAGTTCATCTTGGATAGGGGCATTCTACAATGCGCGGGCAGGAACCATATATGCAGGAACATCACAAATTCAACGAAATATACTTGGGGAGATGGTCTTGGGCCTCCCTAAAGAGCCTCGTCTAGGTTAAGGGGCGCTCATGGAGTTTACTGCTTTATCTAGCTTCGTAAACAAAGAAATCGTGGATGCGTTTAAAATAGTCTGGGATAACCTAGGTGCACCAGGGGCGTGGTGGACAGGCTCTCAGCGTATTGCGATAGCGAATAAAGTTCGGACTTCGGAACCTAGACCACTATGGGATAGGCCACCATCAATAGATGAACTTTCTGACGAAACCGATGGTGTGCTCACATTCTTTGAACTGGGCGTTGTCGAACGGGTCACTGTCCAACCATCGTCTATAAGTCTAGAAATATATGAACGTATCGTCGAAAGAATGGGCGAAGATAAATACGCAGAGCTAGCGTCAGTTGTCTCGCAAGTTGTTCCGATTGACCACCTTCATGATGCGCTTGGACTAGAGAAAGAAAATCTACCAGTTACGATAGGGGGCGATATCAGCAGAGAACGTCCAGACGGACTGGTTGACGGAGTCGGATTTTTGCCAACCCTTCCAACGGAAGGACTCCCACATGTGGCAGTCGCACTAAGTTTAGCGCTAGCCGATAATGCACGTCGGATGCTGCTCGTTCGTGCAATGTACTCCGGAGAGTCATTTGATGAGATGGAATGGACGCATAGAAGTTTAAGTCGGCCACAGATCGAGCTAGTAGCAGCGCGCACTTCAGCTTTGAACGAATGCTTCTATTGAACGAGCGCCCATAGCATGCTGCTTAGTTTAAGCAGCGCTGCAGCTGAAGTTGAAACTGACCTGTCCTCCATACATGGGACGGTTTCATCGTCTGGCAGCATTCCAGCCGAGCAAGAATTATTACGATTTACTGACTCTGTTCATCGATTAGATAACTCGTTAGGCCCTAACAGAGAAGCCCTTGTTAAAGCGATAGGGAAAGAAGGAATGATCGATGCAGCTGTCATATCGTCAGTTTTCAGAAGCCTAAATATTACAGCTGATAGCTCTGGGATAAGAATAGATGACGATTGGGTATCAGCGGCTGCTAGTTTTGCGACACAAACAGGAGCCCAGGCATATAGAACTTTAGAGAACTCGCCTAAAGTAAAATCGATCTTGGAGGAAGAGGGATAAATGGACACTGAACAGGAACTGCCACTCTCTGAAGTAAATTTCTTTGATTCAGAGATTTCTGAATGTCCTTATAGCGCATACAAAGTACTTCGAGAAGAAGCGCCAGTTTGGAAAGACCCAATTTCTGGAATCTACGTCATCACAAGGTATGACGATATTAAAGACGTTCTCATAGACACAGAAACATTTAGAAATCAACGTAAATTTCGGGCTCGCACGAATACAAGATCTGAAGTAATTCACAAACTCTATGAAGAAAAAGACTGGGTCCCAGCTCCTACACTGGCTGGACGCGATGACCCAGAACACAAAGAGATGAAAGCTTTATTCGCACACGCTTTTCGTCCTCAAAAAATAAAGCAATTAGATCCTTTCGTTGAAAACCTTGCTACGAGACTCTTTGAGGAATTCCTACCAAAAGGAGAGTGTGACTGGGTAAAAGAATTCGCCATACCCCTTCCGTTAATAGTGATCGGTCATCAAATGGGTGTTCCAGAAGAAGATATTTGGCAAATTAAAGCGTGGACAGACGCCTGGGTTCAACGACTAGGCATGATGCAGACAGACGAAGAAGCCATTTGGTCAACCGAGATGGAAATCGAGGCTCAACACTATTTCCAACCCATTTTCGATCGGCTCCGTCAGCAGCCAGACGATACGCTCTTAAGCGATCTAGTTAATACTGAAATTCCCGAATGGGGTAGAACCCTAACTGACGAAGAACTACATGCAGAGATGATGGCAGACACATTTGTAGGGGGCTCAGAGACCAGTACGAACGCTATAGCGGCAGGAGTCATGCTTTTGATAGAACAGCCTGACCAATGGGAACTCCTTAAATCCAATCCAGATAAATATCTACCAATTCTTGTAGAAGAAGTTTTAAGACTTGAAGGGCCAGTACAGGGGCTATTTAGAGAGGCTGCATGCGACGTCACGTTACATGGAGTGAAGATACCGGAAGGCTCTACCATCAACATTCGATACGCATCGGCCAACCTCGATGACGCTATCTTTGACCAACCAAGGAAACTAGATTTGGAGAGGTCAAATTCAAGGCAGCACTTAGCATTTGGCTTCGGAGTCCACTACTGCATGGGAGCACCACTGGCCCGACGAGAATTACTCTTTAGCTTCAAAACTCTTGTCGACAGAGTAGATCAGATGTGGTTTATAGAGGGAAAAAACGATTTTCGCCATCATCCTAACTTTTGCCTTCGAGCTCTTCGCGAATTGCACATTGGCTTTACTCTCAAATGAGCCCGCTAGTCATTGGTTTGACTGGTGGTATCGGTGTAGGGAAAACCACTACAGCGAACCTGATCAAAGAATATGGAGCGAACATAGTTGATGTAGATCAAATAGGAAGAGATGTACTTCATAAAGACCCTGACGCAAAAGCAAAAATCATTAAAGAATTCGGAGCATCAATTCTCGATAAGGCTGGCAATATAGACCGTGCGAGGCTTGGTAAAATTGTATTTAGCAACATAGAGCACCTTCAAACCCTAGAGGCCATAAGCCACCCTGCGATAAATCAGACTTTGGCTAGACGAATTGGAAAACAAGACTCAGGGGTCATCATCCTCGACATGGCGGTCTTGGTAGAAAAAAAACTTGCCTACTCTCAAGGGTTGCCTATGTATCAGAAAGTAGTTGTTGTTGAGTCAGAAATAGCCTTAAGAACTAAACGTTTAAGACAAAGAGGATTAACAAACGCAGAAATCGAAAAGCGAATCAGATCACAAGCAACTGATAGAGAAAGGTCCGAAATCGCGGATTACGTTATATCCAATAACGGAAGCATGAAAGATCTCCAAAGCCAGATTAAAGAGTTGTGGGAAGAAATAGAGACTTGGCGACTAAACGTAACCAATGATTGTATGAGTAGAGACCAGAGGAACAAGTAGTACAGTAGGTACTGCCAGTTAAAACTAAGGGAGCACTAATGGCAAATGTAACTATCTATCATAATCCTCATTGAGGTTCTTCTCGAAATGCCTTGGCGGTCGCCGAGGAAATGGGAATAGAACATGATGTTGTCCTGTACATAAAAGAACCACCGGATGAAACAACTCTTCGAACTATTGCTGCGGGACTGGAGGATCCAGTCGAAGACCTTGTGAGAAAAGACTCGAAGTTTAAAAAACTAGAATTGAATCCAGATGACTATGTGGGCAATCTGGAAAATGTTGTCGAAATCCTAGTTAAGCATAAACAACTCCTACAGAGACCAGTCATTGTGAAAGGTAAGAAAGCAATAATTGGAAGGCCCAAAGACCGCATAGCAACATTTTTATCCTAGGTAGTTATTGAGTTGAGTAAATGAATGACCATGAATTTGCTGGATATTTAGCAGAATGCGCTGGTGAAGAACTATTAAAACTTCGAGCATCCGCCTCCACTGAACGATTAAACCCTTGGTACTTACGTGATCAAGGCGACATCCTCTCTCACAAGTTACTGATTGAGCAAATACGCGAGCATAGGCCAGAAGATCACGTCCTTTCGGAAGAAGGAGCAGATGATAAATCTCGTGTCGACGCCGATCGCGTATGGATCATAGACCCACTAGATGGATCTCAAGACTACCCCTATCCAGAGAGTGCCGAATGGGCAGTTCATATCGCTTTGGTTGAATCAGGAAGAATTAAGGCTGGAGCTGTCGCTTGTCCCTCATTGGGGCGATATCACGTTACCGGACTTAAAGGATCTATTGGATCGAGGAAGAACGAGGCGCCGCTCATCGTTTCGAACCGTTGGAACACCTATCAAGCTTCATCTATCGCTGAAACCATTGGGGCTGAATTGACATGCTGCGGCTCAGCAGGAGTGAAGACCTCATTAGTACTTAGCGGTGATGCTGATATTTATATACATGGAAGCGGGCTCTACGAATGGGACGCATGTGGCCCAGTTGCAGTTTCAAGGGACGCAGGTTTGGTGGCGTTTCAACTAGATGGAAGCGAATTTGAGTTCAACAAGCAGACGCCGGTGGTTCGCGGACTAGTTATTTCCCGGCCGGAGTATTCAGATCTCGTCCGCAAAGCGCTCTCATACTAATCATCCAAGTATTTTCAAAAATTTACTCATTAAACACGATTGGAGCTATCCATGCCCTAGAGTTAATCGGGCGGCTATCCGGTCGCTTTTAGGTAAGGAAGTTTCATCATGGCAAGGGGAACGGTTAAGTTCTTTAACACACAGAAAGGCTATGGATTTATAGCTCAGGAAGAAGGAGACGACGTCTTCGTTCACTACTCGAATATCTCAGGGTCTGGTTTCAAGAACCTTGAAGAAGGTCAAGAAGTTGAATTTGAAATAGGTGAAGGCCGTAAAGGTGATGAAGCATTGGATGTTCGGGTCGTGTAGCTATGGCTAGTAAAGGAAGAGAAAGCTGGGACAAGCGCCAGCGCGAACGGACAAAAAAAGATAAACAAGCAGCAAAACGTGCTGAACGTGCTGAACGCAGAAACTCAGAAAACGAACTACAAGATGAGGGACCTAGCGAGGCCGAATTGTATGAGCGTTTTGCAAAATTAAGCGCTTCACACGCAAATGGTGAGATGGATGATGAAACATTTGAGGAAAAAAAAGAGGAGATATTCGAGCTTCTCGGCGTGCAGCTCCACTAAAAAAAGATCATCCTTTGACCAAACCCATCCTCAGATAGAACTCGTGTACTTCTAAAGACTAACTAGTACACCCTGTAGAGTAGTTGTATGAATATACAAAAAAAATTGCGCACAAGAGGAGTTTGGTTCTTTACAGAAGCGATGGATTCAGAGCAAGCAATAGCGTTTGCGCAAAAAGTAGAAGATCTCAACTACTCGGCTTTGTGGCTTCCAGAGACCACCGGGCGCGACCCGTTTAGCCATATTTCTATGCTTCTGTCTAATACTGAACGCCTAATTTTTGCGACAGGAATTGTTAATATTCACCACCGTCACCCCGGCGTTACGAAACAAGCATCTACAACATTGGCAGAGATGTGCGATAACCGGTTTCTGCTAGGGCTAGGTGTATCGCATGCGCCTCTTGTGGAAGGTCTTCGTCAGTTGGACTATTCAAAGCCATTGGGCGCTATGCGCAACTATCTCAGTGCCATGAAAAATTCACCATATACATCGGTACCACCTTCAGAAGACCCCCCATGCGTTCTCGCAGCGCTGGGTCCAAAAATGTTGGAACTTGCTGCAGAATTAACAGACGGAGCTCACCCCTACTGGACGACTCCAGAGCACACGGCTCAAGCTAGAAAACTTCTCGGCGCAGACAAGATGCTTTGCGTGGAGCAAAAAGTTGCATTTACAACTGATAAAGAAGTCGCTTACCAAACAGTGAGAACAGAACTAGCTCGATACATACATCTACCGAATTATCGGAACAACTGGAAACGACTTGGGTTCACTGAGGAGGAAATAGACGAAACTTCTGATCGTTTCATCAATGAGCTGGTTGCTTGGGGAACCCTGGACCAAATAAATGAACGCTTAAATGAGCACGAAGACGCAGGTGCTACTCACGTTTGTATACAGCCCCTAGCAGTGCACGGAGAATTCGGAAACCCGCATTGGGAAGCATTAGAAGCGTTATCGCCGAATACCTAGGTAAATGCGTAAATTTCTGAATAGAGATGGACTATTAACGCGAGATGTCGTTCTTCTACTATCAGCAGGATTATCGTATTTTGTCGTTGCCGGTATCTCATTCCCCGTTTTACCTCGACTTGTAAAACAAGAATTAAACGGGGGCGAATTTGAGATAGGACTTGCTTTCGGTGTTATGGGTCTAGGGATGCTAGCTATGCGACCTCTAGTCGGTTTCCTCGCTGACAAGTACGGAAGAAAACAGCTAATAGTTGTTGGAGCAATCGTTATCATCATCACCCAACTTCTCCATGTCCCAGCCGCCAGATCTAGCCTATGGATGTTGCTCCTTGTTCGATTTGTGCTTGGGCTGGGCAGTTCAGCGATGTACGTTGGGCAAGCTACAACAGCGACGGAACTACCACCCAAAAGCAGAAGCGGTGAGATATTTTCGCTCTTTAATGTTTCAGTTGTGGCCGGATTTGCTGTCGGCCCTGTCGTAGGAGAAATCACGCTCCAAAGAGAAGGGTTCAGCACTGCATTTGCTGTAGCTGCCTTATTTGCTTTTTTTTGCTTACTCCTTGGCCTCTTTCTGTCAGAAACTAAACCTCAAGGGGCTAAGGCTCAGTTCGAAGGTGTGAAAAGCCTTATTCATCCCATTGCGGTCCGAGCAGGAGTCGTTTCATTTCTTCTCTTTGGTGCATTCCTTTCATTCAACGCGTTCATTACCCCATTTGCAGAGTCAATGGGTGTCGCAACAGTCCGATGGATCCTATTAAGTTATGCACTGACTTCTGTACTCACGCGACTGTATGGCGGAAGGTTAATAGATACAGTCGATCGAAGAACCTTAGGGTCGTGTTCTCATGTAATCGTGATACTCGGGCTACTTATACTTGTTGTTTTCAATAACCACCCATCTCTGTATGTTGGAGGGATCATCATGGCCGTCGGGTTATCGTTTAATGTTCCACTAATGGTTGTGATTGCAGCAGATAGCGCATCTCCAGATGAGCGATCTCGAGTTGTTGCGACAGTTATTGTGTTTGGTGACCTCGCAAATAGTTTTGCAGCATTCGGGTTTGGAGCTCTCGCCGATGTTATTGGGTTTCGGGGTATGTATGGAATAGTTGCCGCAATGGTAGCTTTCGCCGGATTGCTTTATAGGTCAAGGTTCACTGCACCGCTTACTGGTATAAGCAGGGCAAACTAACTATTGAGAATCTCCACCTCCAACAGAATCCACGGACTTTGGCCTAGGAAAACTTGCCATTAGCGAGTTAGTGACAGATCCATCTACAACAAGCTGATTTCCATTGATGTAAGCCCCTTCTTCAGAACATAGAAACATGACAGCAGACGCTATATCTTCAACTGTTCCTAGGCGCCCTGAAGGAACACGTTCTTCACGTGTAGATCTAATCTCAAGATCTTGAAATATGGGAGCAGACATTCCTCCATCGATAAAGCCAGGAGCAACAGAATTCACTCGTATTCTGAATTCCCCCCATTCGACGGACATTTGTCTTGTCAGCAGATGTAAACCAGCTTTAGCTGCACCATAAGAGCCTCCATTAACGTTCGGCTGTATGCCCGCAATAGAAGTCATATTAACTATCGAACCGCCACCATTATCTCTCATCCGGGCAGCCACCACTTGGGAACAGATAAATACGCCACTGAGGTTAACCTCGAGAACGGACCTCCAATCATCGATACTAAGATCGATTAATGGCCCAAATCGCACAATCCCAGCATTATTCACCAAAGCATCGGGGGCTTCTCCAAATATGTCCAAGGCTTGCTCAATCTGGACCGGATCTGTAGTAGACGCATGGAGCGCAACCCCATTGGTTAGAGAGCTAGCCACTTCTTCTGCTGCTTCATTATTGACATCTAACACGCCCACTTTGTAGCCTGCATCATCTGCGCGTCTAGCAATCGATTCTCCGATGCCAGCTCCTGCGCCAGTCACGATTATTGATTTACTCACTGGGCCTCCTAATAAGGTTCGGGTACATAATTACAAACTCACGTAGGAATCTCATTTCCATCACTATCGAAAACAGAGATAGCTCGACTCGGGCAGTTTCTAGCAACACGAATACAATCCTCATCGCTAAGCGTGCTCTCATCTTTCAGAGAGGCAAGCTCATCCTCGTCGAATTCAAAAACTGAAGGATAATCAGCAACACACTTCCCTGAGCTCATGCAATCGTCGACATCCAAACGAATCCGATAACCCACTACTGATCCTCCAAAACATATTGCACAGCTGTACGGCTATCAATAATTGGAGCGATCAAATCAGCAATAACTTCTTGATGCTTAGCGTGCCCTGCATACGTTTCATAATCAGTTTCAGAAGCAAAATCGCCCACTACCACTAAGTCATAATTGTCACTACGAGAACCGGCATTAAATCCGACAGAATAGGACAGAACCTCTTCAATATGATCAGGGAGTGCTCGAATTCCTTCGTACGCACGTATTTTGTCGTCTTCCGTTATGCCATTCTTAAATCTAAGCATTACACAATGCCGAAACATTCGTTCCTCCATTTGTAGTCTTACCTTATTCTATGATCTAACCTTATATCATGCCTGCTGAAATACTTATTACGAATGGAATGCTAGTTGATGGTAACGGGACACCACCAGCGCCAAACACATCACTCTGGATTCGTGACGGGAAAATATCAGGTATTGGTAACCAAAATGACTTTAAAGTTGCGAATGACGCTGAACTCATAGATGCAACTGGCAAAACGATAATGCCTGGACTAATTGATTCTCATCTCCACTCCACCTTCGATGATGTCCAATCAAACGATGAGCTTTTTTTCCATCGTGACCCTGTAATGTCTGCCCTCGTCACAACGCAGAATCTTCTCAAAATTCTTCGTTCTGGAGTCACCAGTTTTGTTGACCCTGATACGGCTCATGGCATCGGCCCGTCCATCCGAAATGCCATTGAAGCAGGAGTTATAGAGGGGCCAAGAATGAAGACAGGTGTTCAAGCGCTACTCACTGCGGTTGGAGGAACCGCTGGACATTTAATACCCGATGAAGGCACCGTTGGATATGCGCAAATTGTAAACTCAGTTGATGAAGTTATCATGTGGACCCGTCGCCATATAAAATACGGGGCTGACTGGATAAAACTGCATGCGACTGGATCCCTTACCGGAAGGCCAGGGGAGCTCATGGTCTGGAGTAGGGAAGAAGTTCGAGCGGCATGTAACGCTGCAAAAGATCTAGGCGTTCCAGTCATGGCTCATTGCAGAAACCCAGAGAGCGTTAAAATATGTGCTGAAGAAGGAGTTTCTCTCATTCTTCACGCTTCATTCATGGATGACGAAGGGCTGGAAGCTGTAATCCAAAATGATGTTGCTATTTGCCCAACATTTACATTTCTAGCCAATTTGGCTGATTTTGGCTCCAAGGTTGGAGCCAGCCCAGGGATGGAAGATATATTCCGTGGCGAGATTGAACAAACTGCAAAAATGATTCGTAAGGCCTATGACGCAGGGATTCGGTTAGTGTCTGGATCAGAAAGCGGCTTCGCCCTAACACCATATGGCCACTGGCACGCTCGAGAATTAGAACTCTTTGTGGAAGTTCTTAACCTGACTGAGGTGGAAGCAATTTCCACTGCGACAAAAAATGGAGCGTGGACGATGAGGATGGAAGACACCCTCGGAACACTCGAAGAGGGAAAACTCGCCGATGTAATAGTGGTCGACGGCGATGTGACTGAAGATATCAGAATCCTAAATGACAAGACCCGACTGAGCGAAGTGATTTCTCGAGGTGTTCGCGTCGATCTAAACAGACCGTGGCCCGAACATGGAAGTATTCCCGGCTGGAAAGTCGGAAACTGGGCCGGAGAAATCCTTACGTGGCAGAAGGCCTACGAATAGAAAAAGCAGCGTTCATAACTTTGCTTTACTTAGTCGAGAACGCCATTCACCCAAATCAACATAATCACGAACAGAGAGTATCGAAGACGTTTCCAGATCAAAGTCAAAGACTCCATTGCATCTCACCGCGTACTCAGTCTGATCAATCCAAAACCGATCAACTCTTTCAATCCAACCTCTGGAGCCTTCGAATGAAGAGGAAACGATATCCCATTTAATTTGAGAACTCCGCTGAACAATAATTTCGAATGTGGATCGTATCTCGGTAATACCAACTGCAGGAGGATGAGGAACATTCTGCCAGCTGGACTGTTCGGTAAAACTTTTCAGAATTCGGTCAATATCGCACGATTCCAGAGAATCTAAAAACGTTTCAAATATTTCATTTGGATTAGTCATGTTTCAGAACCTATCCTTTCTTCTAGTGGTTGCAAATACTCAGAGGGAAATATGATGATCGAGCTTTCTAATTGGTTGCATGTCAAGGAAGCCTTTAGGTCAAAACACCTTCGGCAGGCTGGCTATACAGAAGGTGCAATCGTTATGGAGGGAACCCTACTTGATCTACATGGATTGGAGCATCGAGAACGAAGGAGACTAGAAAATCGTTTATTTAGACGAGAGATTTTCAGTTATTGGGAGCATGAGATACTTGGTCAAACGATTGACGCTACGATGAAGCCTTTTGTCGAAAAAGGCGCCGGAGACCTTGCACAAATTGGATACAGGTGTGCAATGAATCTCACTGCGACTATCGCAGGAATAGACCAAGATCCACGCAATGAAGATCAAACAGAACTCATGTACTCAATGGTAAAGAAATTCAGCGAAGGAGCGACCATTATGCATTCCACTCGAGACAAGGATGAAGTTCGGGCTGAAGTTAAGAAAGCTATGGAATCTTTCCATGAAGATTTCTTCCTAGCTTCAAAAAAGCGACGTGAAGCGCTAATCTCTGATTTCGAAAGTGGAAAAATATCTGAAGAAAGCCTACCTAGGGATGTATTTACTACGCTTTTGCGTAACGCTGAATCTCTCAATTTGGATGAAGATGTCGTATTTCGTGAGATATGTTTTTATCTACAGGCTGGGGCGCATTCGACTGCCAATGCCTTTACTCATACTGTAGATGATTTATTCTCATGGGGAGAACAGCACCCAGATGACCTTAAACGAGCTAGAAATGACCTTCCCTTTGTTCAACGCTGTATGCACGAGTCTCTTAGGCTAAGTCCTGCAAGCCCTGTCGCGTTACGAACACCGCTTGAAGATGTTGAGTTATCAGATGGAACTCTGCTGCCGATGGGGTCGCATGTTGTCCTCAATTTAATTGAAGCCAATCGAGATCCAGAAATCTTTGGTGACACAGCTAACATCTTTGATCCACACCGCGAGGTCCCCGATGGGGTTGCTCGTTGGGGTATGAGCTTTGGTGCTGGTTCTCATGCTTGTGTCGGCGCCGAACTCGACGGGGGTTTGGAGATTGATGAGTCACGACCTAGTGAAGAATCCTTATACGGAACAGTGTCTGTAATGGTTCATGCACTTCTATCGGCAGGAGGAAGAAAAGATGAAAAAAACCCTCCTGAGTTAGATTTAAATTCTGAGAGAAAGCACTTCTCTAAATACCCGGTTGTGTTTACTTCCGAAAGTGACGGTTAAACTACGTAAGCCTAAGATATTAGAAACGATTAGAGGTCTTACCATGGCGGACATCACTATAACTAAACCGGAAGATGCTAGAGAGTGCTATAGGCATAAAGCACTTCGACAAGCACTATACGATGCTGGAGAAGTTGTGATGGAAGACGTAGTTGTCAATCTTCATGGAGATCAGCACAGGCAACGACGACGTTTGGAAAATCGCTTATTCCGTCGCGACACTTTTTTTGAATATGAAAGAGAGATGTTTCCAAAAATTATTCAGGACACTGTTAACCCTTATCTTGAAGACGGACGCGCTGAATTAGTCGACTTTGGCCATCAGCTGATGATGAATTTAGCTGCGTTAACTGCTGGAGTTGATCGGCCTTTAGGGACCTATGAAGAAACAGACAGGCTGTACGACTATCTAACCTCCTTTATCGAGGGGGCCACGTTAGGTTTCTACACGGGTGACGTAGATGAAAAGCGGGCTGAAATCCAAGAAAAACTTGAAGCTTTTGATGACGAATTTCTTGAGCCCGGCATCCAACTTCGTCGACATCTTCTGGAAAAATTTGAAAGGGGTGAGATCGAGGAAAGTGATTTACCGCGGGACGTTCTTTTGGTTCTCTTACGCAATGAAGACAAAGTACCTATGACTAGAGAATCACTTCGAAGAGAAATAGCTTTCTATCTTTTAGCTGGGGCGCATACGTCCGCTACTGCTTTAACTAGAGTAATTCACAATATATTTAAATGGCTTGAAACTCATCCCGAAGATAGAGAGAGGGCTTACAGCGATAAGGTGTTTCTCCAGAGAGCTACTCACGAGACAATTAGACTTCAACCCTCCTCACCAACTGCAGCTCGATGGGCTCTTGAAGAAATTGAACTTACTTCTGGGGTTAAGATTCAAGAAGGCGACAGGGTAGTGATTGACCTAGAAACTGTTAACAGGGATAAAGGTCTCTTCGGTGATGATGCAGAAGAATTTAATCCAAATCGGCAACTTACAGATGGCGTTAGCCCTTGGGGTTTGAGTTTTGGACAAGGAATGCATGCCTGTATAGGCCAGGATCTAGCAGCAGGGCTTGTATTCGATACGAACTCGACTGAAGAGAACCATTTGTTTGGCCTAGTTCCAGTCGCTGTACAGACACTGTTTTTAAATGGCTGCAGCCCTGACCCAAACAACCCTCCAGTAATGGACGATTCTACAACGAGACCGTATTTCGGTAAGTACCCAGTCATTTTCGAAAAGAAGTAATACAGCTATTTATTCTGAGTTAAATGAAAATTTTTCACCTCAGGTAATCACCTATGATCTTCTCGAAAGTGCTGCTAGTCTTTTTCTAATTCCTACAAGGGACAATTCATGTAATTGAAAAAGGGGCGCACAGTGTGGTCTGTTAGCGAGGACGACAGGAACTAGTATGAAATTTTCTCAGATAGCTAAAATGCTTGCCAAAAATCGAACTGGTGTAGATGCAATAAACACTGTTGGTGACGCTCGGGAAATCTCTAGGCGAAAACTTCCGAAGATGGTTTGGGATTTTATTGATGGGGGTGCTGACGGGGAGCTTGCAATCGCAGCCAATCGTCGTTCTCTGAATGAAATTAAACTCCGCCCTAAGTTTTTAACTGACGTTTCAAACCGTGACATTTCAGCGAAAATTTTCGGGCAAAAAGCTGACCTGCCGTTTATTCTTTCACCATCTGGGATGGCCACGATTGCTCACCCGCAAGGAGAACTGGCAGTCGCAAAAGCTGCTGATCGAGCAGGAGCAATATTTTGCGTGAGTACCGCCTCGGGGTACACACTTGAAGAAATCGCTTCAGTATCAAATGGGCGACTTTGGTTTCAACTCTATCTATGGGGAAACGAAGAAGTCGTCAACTCATTAATAGATAGGGCGGGAAATTCCGGTTATGAAGCACTGGTTGTCACCGTTGATGTTCCGGTTGTTGGTAAACGAGAACGTGATTTAGCTAATGGCATGTCTCTTCCAGTTCGTATCCGCCCCAAGAATGCATTGAATACCCTGCGTAAACCTAAATGGTTGTTGGGCCTTCTAAACGGGCCTGACATAACATTTGCTAACTTAGCTGGTTTCGCTGCTGGGGACGATGCAAGCTCGATTGGTGAATACACAGATCGTGAATTAGTCGATCAAACTAGAACATGGGATGATTTAGAATTAATACGAAAAAGATGGTCAGGTCCTCTTCTCGTAAAGGGCGTGATGACTCCAGAGGACGCTATTAGCGCTGTCGATGCGGGTGCAGATGGCGTAATTGTCTCCAATCATGGTGGTCGTCAGATGAGTTTCGTGCCGGGTGTAGCCAGCATTTTTGAATCAGTTGTTCATGCAGTTGGGCATCGTGCGGAAGTTTTTCTAGACGGAGGGATCCGAAGAGGAGAAGATATTATAAAGGCCCGTGCTATAGGGGCGACCGCTGCGTGTGGAGGCAGGCCATGGTATTGGGGCCTTGCGGCAGGGGGGGAGCAGGGAGTCGAAAAAGTGCTTTCAGTGTTGGCTGCAGACGTAGATAGAACTCTTGCGCTTCTAGGAGAAGAGAAGTTCTCAAATGTTACAGAGCATTACCTTTACAGGTGATAGAGACGGAAATAAAGGCTCTATGGCGCTCCTCAAGTTATACCTAAAAGTATTATTGTCCTAGATAAGCAGGCTGAAGTCTCGTTGGGTCATCTCGGTATTCTTCCGAGTCTCCTTGAAGGACTAGATCGCCGTTTCTGAT
Organism: Acidimicrobiaceae bacterium; assembly: GCA_002724825.1. Classification (GTDB taxonomy): domain Bacteria; phylum Actinomycetota; class Acidimicrobiia; order Acidimicrobiales; family UBA8592; genus UBA8592. The sequence goes on along the minus strand of PBPU01000083.1, from coordinate 1,374 downwards.
GACATAAAATCGAGAGCAATGTGCTAAAGCCATACCAGCATTTTGTTCAACAAGAAGTAAAGATATTTCACTACTAAAGAGGGAATCAAGAGTTTGATAGAACTCTTTGACCAACAAGGGCGCTAGACCAAGCGACATTTCATCAATAAGTAAGAATTTTGGTTTCGCAATGATAGCTCTAGCTAGGGACAGCATTTGTTGTTGGCCTCCGCTTAGAAGTCCAGCTGGTTGCTTTTTCCGTTCTTCAAGGATTGGAAATGCTGCGTACGCCGATTCTAATCCCTCAGCTAAGCTTTCTGGCCCTTTGCGGTAGTTGGCGACTTTGAGGTTATCTTCAACGTTAAGAGCCGGGAAAACTCTCCTTCCTTCAGGAACATGGACAATCCCGCGATCTACTATGTCGGCCGGTGAGCTGCCGCCAATGTCGTCCCCGTTAAATCGGATAGAGCCTTCGTTAGGGGTCAAAAGTCCTGAAATTGTCTTTAGGACAGTAGATTTTCCAGCTCCGTTTGCTCCAAGGAGTGCCACGCGCTCGCCTGAGTTAACCTCAATGTTGAGTCCGTGAATAACTTCATTTTTTTTATATCCTACTTTGAGGTCAGAGATGATAAGTTGGCTCATTTTAAGTTCCTAAGTATGCGGCAATAACATCTTCGTTTTGCATCACAGATTCTGCTGTACCGTCTGCCAAAATCTTTCCTGCGTCCATGACAATTACTCGAGGGCAAACATCAGCTACAAGCTCGACATTATGTTCGATTACGATAACTCCGCATCCAATATGCTCGGCATATTCAATGACATGGTCCATCATCTGAAGTGCTTCAGCTGTTGGTAGTCCTGCTGCGGGCTCGTCTAAGAGAAGGACAGATGGATTAGTAGCTAGTCCTCGGGCTACGTCAACACGTTTTTGGAGGCCGTAGGGGAGGTCGTCTACTTTTTCCTCCCAATATTCTAATAACTCCATGTGATCTAGGAGCTCTGCGGCTCTTTCATAGGCTTTGCGTTCGTTTCGAACAACATGAGGTAGTCGGAATGCTTCTGAGACTCTTCCGTAGTGCATTTCTCTTTCCAGCCCAATTAAAGCATGATCGAGAACTCGAATATCTCCATGGAGATTCAAATTTTGGAATGTTCGCCCAAGGCCAGAAAGAGAACGAGTGAAGATTGGCTTATTCGATAGTTCAACTCCGTCAAGTGTGAATATTCCTTCTGCATTTTTAGCATGCCCAGTTATGGCATTGAATAATGTTGTTTTGCCTGCTCCATTAGATCCGATGACTCCGGTGACTTTTCCGGCTTCAACTTCAAATGAGACCCCATCAACTGCTCGTACTCCTCCGAAAATTACTCTTGCATCGGTAACAGTTAGGT
>PBPU01000082.1 GCA_002724825.1 Acidimicrobiaceae bacterium | reverse complement strand
GTTATTAGGTATGAAACACCAGTTCAAGGACTTTTTAGAACGGTTACAAAGGATACAGAGATCAACGGCATAAGTATACCAAAAGATAGTGTTTTGCTGGTGAGATATGCATCATTTAACAGAGACAATGAAGTATTTCATAAACCAGAAGTATTCGATGTTGAAAGGGAGGATGTTGGAAAACACCTAGCTTTTGGTTCAGGAGCTCATCATTGCGTTGGAGCGATGCTTGCAAGAGCAGAAATGCAACTCGCATTTAAAATCCTATTTGAAAGAATTAAAGATATAGAATTGTCACGCCCACTATCTGATATTCCTCATAAACCAAGTTTATACATTCATCAGCTAAAAGAATTACCAATTAAGTTTTCAAAAGTTTGATCATTGTTTATAAAATTAAAACTACTTTGATAAATACTTCTCAAGAGTTCTGTGATAAAATCTAATTCTACTTTCTTGATATAATGAAAATGTAATTTTATTGTCTTTAGAGCATTCTAATCCTTTTTGACCAGCTGCAAAAGCAGCTTCATCTTGATCAAAAATTTCACCTAAACCACCTAATTCCTTTGCCTTTGTCCAACTATCATTAATATCTAACCAATTAACATCAGGGTTAGACTCTTGAATAGGGTTATTGTCAGCTTGCAATAAAATCACATCTATTATTGATGTTTTTGGATCATTAGCATTAGGACGAAATCTATAAACAATTGGAACACCATAGCCTGCCCAAGGGACAAAATTTGGAAAAACATGATATTGTATAGCATCTATAATTTCGGATGTAGAAAAATTTGAATGATCTACTTTAGTGCTTTCAGTTAGTGATTTTTTCATTGATTCTGCTAATATTTCTCTAGGAGTTATTTTATCATCTTCTTTAACATTAATGTTACCAACAAGAAAATCTCTCATTCCGTCTAATATCTCAGATCTACTAAGTTTTTTATTTTGAAGTTTAGGGCTTGGCGACCCAAGTGCAGACATCATTCTACTAACATTATCTCCCCAAAAGTCATACTGACAATTTTCATCCCCAGTATAAATTAATGATTGAGGATGAGTGCTGGCAACATGATATCCTTCAAGAAAAGCCTCCATAGCAAATTTCCAATTACAAGGAACAACCTTAGCTACATGAGCAATTTTCTTTCTTTTTTCCATTTCCCATATTTCGAAGTGCTTTGGTAATATTGATAGGTATTTTGACAATAATTCTGCATCATTATCAAAATTTATAAATATAAATCCACCCCAGGTATCAACATTTATTTCTTCCAATTTTGTTTTCTTTTGATCAACATGTGGGAAATCCCAATCACACGGAAGATCAATAAGTTCTCCATCAATACTCCATGTCCAACCATGAAATGGACATCTTAAATTTTTTGAATTCCCCCAACTATTATCAGGTTTTAATTGTGTCCCTCTGTGAAGACATGAGTTATGATAAGCTTTATAACCATTCTCAGTATTTAAAATTAATACTGATAAATTAACAATTCTATAAGTGTAATAATCTCCTACCTGGGGAATATCCTCTTCGCGACAAGCAAATTGCCATGTTTTTTTCCAAACCTTCTCTACTTCTAAATTATGAAATTCTACACTTGAATAGCAATCCTTATTGATATTACTATCCTCAATAATATCAAAGGACTCCTCAAGTATGCAGTTTGGTGGNCCTGATAGGTCTTTTTCAACGATTTCTTTAAATGTTGGTTTTGATCTATTATCGATAATATGAGAATAAAAATTTTTAACTTTATGACTACTTTTCTTCATTTAAAACTAATCGCCCTTATGGTCTAAAAAACTATAAGGGCGATTATATAAAAATTGATTAATCTTACCAATTTAAATCAAATGATAAGCCGTACTCTCTAGGAGGTAAGAAATTAACAATAGCAAGTACGCCGGGCGCATCAAACACGCTTGAAATATAATGTTCGTCAGCAAGGTTTTTTACCCAAAAATTCATTGACCAGTTTTCACTTGCNGGNCTCCANATTAAATTTGCGTCAATTATATCTGTTTCCTGTATCGTNGCTCTTGCCGTATTAAAAAGGCTAGTGTTAAACTTTTCGTCATTATATTTATATAAAGCCGATAGAGTTACATCTCCATTAGTTACATCCCAAGTATAATCGAAGCCAAAGCTTGCTGTTGTTTCAGGTGCATTTTGAAGTCTATAGCCTGCAAGGTTTCTATTTGGATCATCTGGAGCAGGATAAGGAAAATTATCATATTCTGCGTCAAGATATGTAAATGAACCGTTNACCCTTAAATTCTCNGTTACAGCAGCTAAAAATTCTACTTCAATACCTTGAGTAGTTGCATCAGCAGCATTTAGAATTGAATTACCGTTAACATCTACCCCTAAAGCATTTTTTGTAAAATAAATTAATGCTAATTGCAGGTCTTGATAATCATTCTTAAAGATATTTACATTAAGTCTTAATCTATCATCCAATAAATCGCTTTTAATACCAAGTTCAATAGTTTCAACGGTTTCTGGATCATAGGGACCTATATCTTCAGGTATTGTAATTCTTCCAACAAAACCACCTGACTTAAAACCTCTAGAAATATGACCATAAGCTAGAACATTATCTGATACTTGATAATCTAATCCTACTTTCGCTGACCAATCAGTCCAGTCGTCTTTAGCTTGAGTACCAAAATCAATTCCAAAATCAGCTAATCTATCATCANCGTAATAACGGGCAACGCCATCAAGACTTATAAAGTGAGTNACATCTACTTTCATATCAGCTTCTTCTCTGGANTATCGGCCACCAACTTGTAAACGTAATCTATCGCTCAAATCTATAAAAGCGTGAGCAAAAACAGCTTGAGAGTTTCTCTCTTGATCTTGCTCAGTTACTTGACTAAATCCTGGTGAGGCAAATTGAATTCTAAAATTTTGTGAATGGAAGTAATTATCTTCTTGTANGAATAAACCATAAATTAACTCTGNATTATCTGAAATTTCAGTGTTAANCCTAATTTCCTGTGTCATTTGATCGCCATCAGTCCTTCTNTCTGTAGNAGCNAAGAAAGCAACCGTGCCNTCTTGATCNGTATANTCATGTAAATCAAACTGTTTGAAACTTGATATGGATGTAATAGTTCCGAAGCGTGTATTTTCCCATACCATTGTTAGTGTAGTTGCATCTATATTCATATCAGACATATTTGGATCACTACTATTTGCTGATTGATAAGGGTCTCGCGCTTTACAAGGNGNTCCAGCNGGNAAACAGTAAGATGTGTACATTTTACCACCATGCGGTCCCATTTCTGTTCCAGGAGCTATATATTCAGCTTCTCCTGGTAAGGTTCCTGCTCCAACATAAGGTGAACCATTTTTTGACCTTAATATTTCTGTACTCCAGGTTAAACTAAAATCTTCACCAGAATCATAACCTAGTGTTGCGCGGATAGAGTTAACATTAATTTCTCCGATATCAGAACCATCATATACATTTTGAATAAAACCATCTCTTCCAGTATGAAGAGCTGATAATCTGAGAGNTGTTTTATCATTAATTGGAAGATTTGCTGCAGCTTTTACATCAAACCTATTCCAATCACCGATAGTCACTTGTGCTTTTCCACTATATTCGTTCTCAGGAGACTTAGTGATAATATTTACAACTCCACCTGTCGAATTCGCTCCAAAGAGGGTGCCTTGAGGACCACGAAGAACTTCAACTCTATCGACATCAAATAAGTCCACTAATGATGTCATATTAAAATATTGAGGAACTCCATCAATAGTCACCATTACAGCNCTTCCTGCATAAGGATCAGGCTCAATAACACCCATACCCCTTATATTAAATACAGCTCCATGAGGTGTATTAGCAAACTGGCCTATTTGCGCACCAGGAACNAGTCCTTGTAGACTTTCTAGATTAACAATTGCCCTCTCATCAAGCACATCCCCTCCAACAGCAGTTATGGCTATAGGAACAGTTTGGATTGTGTCTTCCTTTTTTTGCGCTGTAACAACAATTTCTTCTAATGTATAACTNGANTCAGATGTTTGTTCTTGAGCAGTTGCATTAAAATTAAAAATTAAAGTAAAAACTAACAAATATATGTAATAAATGTATCTCATTTTCCCCCCCAGGAATTTATAATTTATATTATTNTATATATTTACACATTTTACACAAGCATAATCAANAATATCATTAAAAGATTCAATTTTTTTANTATATTTTAAGAGATTCATAAGAAAAATCTTCTTTATTTCTTTTTCCTCTATAAATTAAACCTTCGAACGCTTTTTCAGGATCATTGCCGCTATATGAAGTTGTTCTACTCCAATCATATACATATCTCCTAAAAGATATTCTCCAGTCATCATCTCTACATTCGTATTTGTCCAGATAACGACCTGAACAAATAAAATTTGACTCATCGGTACCCCAAAGAGCTAANACATAGATTTCTCCTGTCGCTTTTTTANCNTCAACATCTATATTATAATGTTCATTTATAATGGAATGCATTGTATCTCTAATAGTTAAATTACCTTCAACAATATCTTCGCAAAATTTTTCATANTGCCCATCATATGTACCATATTTAACCTCAGCATCATCGTGAAAAGCCATCTTAAATATATCTACATCGCATCTATCGCACCCTCTAGAATAATAAGTTACTGCCTTTCTTATAGCTTGCTCAGCCAATAAAGTTTCAATATTCTGAATTTTTGCCATTTATTTCCCCTTAAATTTATATAAATTAATAGTTAGACTAATATAAATTTTTTGAAGTGTATATTTGATTAAATTGAAAGTGAGTAATGAAATGAATAATAATAATGATAAAATACAGGAGTTAATTGATAGGAAGGANATCTATGAAGTTCTTGTNAAATATTGTCAAGGTGTTGACCGTTGTGATGTCGAATTATTAAAGTCAGTATACCATGAAGACGCACAAGATGACCATGGTATGTTCAAGGGTAAAGGANTTGATTTTGCAGAATGGATTGTTGAATGGGAGAAAGAAAATTTAGACATGGGACAACATGTAATTGGAAACTTTAGTTGTGATTTACAGGGTGATATTGCTTTCTGTGAAACCTATTGTATTTCATTTAGTGTTGATAAATCAGGTAAAAACGCAACAGTATATAATAGATATATTGATAGATTCGAAAAACGAGATAATTGTTGGAAAATTGCTGATAGATTAGTTGTTCTTGACCTTACAAGGACTGATGAACCATCAGAACCTTTTGGTGATGTTCCTGGTTGGGACTTTACTTGGGGCAAAAGAGATAAAACTGATCCTATGTATAAAAGATAATAAAAACACCAATTATAATTAACCCTGAACTTCCTTAGGCAATTCACCGTCTGGATATGGTATCTCAGTAGCCTCAAAAAAATAAGCTTCTGTTTTAGGAGGGGTTGTTTCAGATATTTCCTTTAAAAAATTTAAAATATGATCAGTTTTTAAATGGTCCTTTAAAGATTGAACATCTTCCCATAATTCAGTTATCCTAATATTATTATCATTGTGCAGCTCAACACTAAATGCATAATCTATACATCCTTTTTCTTTTCTTGTTTCAATTTCTACTTTTTCCACGGCTTTTTTTATAACTCGAAAATTTTCTTCATTTGTTTCCATTTTTGCATTTACTACTATCATGTACCTCTCCTTATTTTTTTTTAAGTTTATAATGTATAATAATTATCATATAATTAAATTTCTAAAAGGTAGAATTATAGATTTAATTCGATAAATATTTTATTCATAAGAAATATTTATATAATCGTTTAGGGGGAAAAATGGACAAAATAATCAAACATCCATCTGCATTAGATGGCAAAAATCCAAACGAATTAAGGGGCGACCCAATTACTAATGATCGTTATTTTTGTAAAGATTTCATGAATAAGGAATGGAACCATATGTGGACAAAGGTATGGTTGATAGCTGGTAGAGAAATACAAATTGAAGAACCTGGTGATTATATTGTTCATGATTTAGTTAAGGAATCCGTTATCATTGTTAGACAAAAAGATGGATCAATAAAGGGTTTCTACAATAGTTGTGCACATAGAGGTCAAAGACTAGTTGAATGTGATAGTTCACAAGACTCTTTTCGTTGTCCATATCATGATTGGCAATTTGGGTTAAATGGGGATGTTATAAGCGTTCCTGATGAAGATGATTATCCACAAGGAAGTCCAATAGGTAAAAGAAAACTT
>PBPU01000081.1 GCA_002724825.1 Acidimicrobiaceae bacterium | reverse complement strand
AACTACAACAATGTCAACCGGCGGGAATGCAACAGCATTCTCAGCTGAATTAACCTCTGTCGAAATAGAATGTTCCACAGTGGCGAAGGTTAACCGCCAAAACGAAGTTCAGCATGTACCCTGACGCCCTCATAAGATATTTCCTCTAAAAAATTGCAAAAATAAATCAATTTTCCATAAAAAAGTAGATTTTTTCCATATAGGTCCTGAATTTAGATGGAGTACAATTCATCTGTGTCTAATTTGTTGAAAAAAAAGTGTTAGCACTGATTACAGGTGGCTCCGGATTCGTAGGTAAACACCTTGCCGATTATCTATCTGATTGTGGCGACGATGTTTTAACTACCGATATCTCGGATGGAGGACCGGATCTCTTAGATCAAACCGAAATAAATGAATTGATACTCTCATTACAACCTCAGGTCGTGTACCACCTTGCAGGGCAGGCAGATGTTGGGGCTTCTTGGAGCAGTCCGACATCGACTTTTAGGATAAACGCCGAAGGAACTTTAAATGTCTTATCGGCATGCCGTGGCGCAGGTGTGGAGAGAGTACTAACTATCTCTAGTGCTGAAGTGTATGGAAAAGTTTCTCATGAAAGCTTACCCATAGACGAATCGCTTCCCCTTGTTCCAGCTTCACCATACGCTGTAAGTAAAGTTGCAGCAGAGATGATCAGTATCTACGAAGCATCTCAAGGGCTAGAGGTTATGTGCGCTCGCTCATTTAATCATTTTGGTCCTGGCCAAAACATAAACTTTGTTACTTCAGCNTTAGCACTGAGAATTTTGCAAGCAAAGAAAGATGGCAGANAGAATATACCGATAGGAAGGTTAGATACNAGACGGGACTTTACAGATGTTCGTGATGTAGTTCGCGCATATCGATCAATTATCGCNAAAGGAGTNCCNGGAGANTCATACAATGTATGCTCTGGTANAGATCGCTCAATNGGAGAGCTTGCTAAAGCACTAATGGCAGCCTCCGGGTACATGATTGATCTTGTACCCGATGCTTCTCTTCAGCGCCCCTCGGATATTCCAGTGCTTCGAGGTGACAACACAAANATTAAGTCCCATACTGGCTGGGAACCCATAGTGAAATTTGAACAAACCATCAAAGATATTATTGAGTCAACACAATCTTTGATCGACTTGAACAGTTAGGAAAACAAATGCCCACCGCGCTAATAACAGGAATCACAGGACAAGATGGGTCATANCTTGCTGAATCCCTACTGGACAANGGGTANGACGTAATAGGAATGGTGCGTAGGAGCAGCACTGTAAACTATGAGCGNATTGCCCACATACAAGGNGCAATTCAATTCGTNAATGGAGACCTGTTAGATCAAATATCTTTAATTGATGCAATTAAAGAGCACAACCCAGATGAGGTGTACAANCTCGCTGCGCAATCATTTGTCCAAACGTCTTTTGGTCAACCNGTCCTTACTGGNGAAACCACCGCATTAAGCGTCACCCGCATACTTGACGCTATTCGAAATGTNGATCCTTCAACACGCTTTTACCAGGCAAGCTCTAGNGAAATGTTCGGGAAAGTAGCGGAAGTTCCCCAGAATGAGGGCACCCCGTTTTACCCAAGAAGCCCNTATGGAGTNGCAAAAGTTTACGGGCATTGGATAACCGTGAACTACCGTGAGAGTTATAATTTACATGCTTCNAGNGGCATTCTCTTCAACCATGAAAGCCCACGCCGTGGATTNGAATTTGTTACAAGAAAGATCAGCTACGGAGCTGCCTCCATTAAATTAGGGCTTGAAACCAAACTTGCCCTNGGGAACCTAGATTCAAANAGAGACTGGGGATTTGCTGGAGATTATGTAGAGGCAATGTGGTTAATGCTTCAGGAAGACTCGCCTGACGATTACGTTATTTGCACAGGAGAGACCCACAGCGTAAGAGAATTCTGTGAGGTGGCTTTCGGGCATCTGGGCTTGTCTTACGAAGACCACGTTGAAGTTGATGAGAANTTCTTTCGACCTGCAGAAGTAGACCTTCTTGTAGGTGACTATTCAAAAGCTTCTTCTAAACTTCANTGGGCTCCAAAAACTACNTTTGAGCAGCTCGTTACGATGATGGTCGATGCTGATATGGCGCTACTCGAGGGAAGACTCAAAGGCCTGGCGTGAAATCAGCTATAAGGAGAAANGTCGTTGTCCTATCTGGCGGAGTTGGAGCTGCAAAGCTATTAAACGGCTTAGTACAAGTAGTAGACCCATCAGAGATTACAGCNATAGTNAACGTTGCTGACGATACCAATCTTCATGGCTTACACATATCTCCTGACCTTGANACCGTCACNTANACACTCGCTGGAGAAATAGATCCCCAGAAAGGCTGGGGGTTAATTGATGAGAGCTGGAATGCTATGGACATGCTCTCTANGTACGGCGGCGTTGATTGGTTCCGGCTAGGAGATAAGGANCTAGGGACACACATGTATAGAACGAGNCGTCTCCTCNAAGGAGCGACCCTTACTGAGGTTACAGAAGAAATCGCTAGGANCCTGAAAGTTAGAGTAAATATCCTTCCTGTAAGTGATGACCCGATAAAAACATTTGTCACAACGTCTGAGTTGGGGAAAATAGAATTTCAAGAATACTTTGTTCGCCATAAGCACAATCTCAAAGTTAAAGAAATTCAGTTTAAAGGCATCAAAAATGCAACNCCGGGCCCGAAGGTGATTGATGCAATCACNAGTGCCTCNGCAATAATCATTGCTCCGTCCAACCCCATCGTTTCCATAAGTCCAATCCTTTCAGTTCCAGGAATNTCAGAAGCCATCCAACAAAAAAGAGACTCNACTGTAGCCGTTTCCGGAATTATTAATGGGAAAGCGCTTAAAGGACCAGCTGATAGAATGCTCGTTGATCTAGGACATGAAGTATCTNCCTTAGGTATNGCGAAGATCTATCAAGACCTAACTTCAAAATTTGTCATAGATCTAGCGGATGCTGAACACATAGAAGCAATTCAAAAACTTGGTCTTAGTTGCTTAGCAACACAAACTATCATTCCAGGACTAAAAGAGTCCGCAAAATTATGCTTTACTATACTCTCTACCTTTTTCCCGGAGCTTATAGAAGAATGAATCTTGAAATTCTCCCAATACTCGGACTACCAAAGATACAACCAGGAGATGACCTTATCGGCATGCTTGGTGAATGTGGACAAATCGAATCCCGTGACATTCTAGTTGTGACTCAGAAGATTGTTTCTAAAGCTGAAAATCAGCTTATAGCAATTGACCCCAATGACCCGCTCAGCCATAAACCCCTTGTTGAGAAAGAGTCTGTTCGAATTCTTCGAAGAAGAGGAGATCTTATTATTAGTGAAACAAAACATGGATTCGTTTGTGCTAACGCGGGGATCGATCTATCTAACGTCGAAAAAGGACAAGCTGCGCTTCTACCCGAAGATAGTGACCGCTCGGCCCAGCGATTACGGGACGGCCTCAAAGGAAGGTACNGCTTTGACGTAGCCATCATCATTTCCGATACATTCGGCAGACCATGGAGAAAAGGGTTAACTGATGTCGCAATAGGGTCAGCTGGGATCACTCCTATTCTCGACCTACGTGGCGAACCTGATGCCTTAGGAAGAGAGATGCAAGTAACCGAGGTTGCTTTAGTTGATGAGCTGGCTAGTGCTGCGGAACTAGTCATGGGGAAATCTTCGGGTATCCCTGTGGCAATAGTGCGTGGAGGGGATCCCGATTGGTTTGGTGAAGGAACTGTGAAAAATAGCCTAATTCGCGACCCCAAAGATGACTTATTCCGATAGGCAGCCTATTCAATACCTAGTTCAGTATTAATTCTTGTACTCGAATCTCTTTTTGTAGAACCCCCAACACCGAAGATGAGCTTAATGTTGTGCTCTAAACAAGTATCCACTTCAGGTATATCCGAAGGCTGATTCCGATCACCACCGTTTGCAAAGATCAAATTAGATTGCTGGTTTTTGAGAGCAATCGACTCGATAGTCTTCTTGACTGACGAGTCATCATCAATAGCCACACAAGCTTCATCAACTATCGAAAGTGCTTTCACGATTCGAAGTCTGTCTTGTTGAGGAAGAATCACTTTTCCTTTTTTCTTCTTTTGCTGCAAATCATTATTCACAATAACAACTAAACGATCGCCCAAGGCCGCTCCAGCCTCTAAATAATCTAAATGCCCACAATGTAAGGGGCTAAAATATCCACTGACTATAACAAGCGTCTTATCTGCCATCTATCGCTCCATCGTAAAATCAGATCAGCCCAACGAACGCTGAGAATAAAATTATTCTTCTTCGGTTCCAAAGTCTTGAGGACCAGGTATATCTGATGTATTTGGTTTTGTGATGTCATCCCGGTTTTGCCCGGTCACTCCTTCAAGGGTGTCTATTCTGTTAGGCATAGGTATATCTGCCCCTATGGGTGCCCTAGCAATAGCAAAAGCCTCAAGATCAGCTAAGAATCTAACATCACCTAAATTTTCAGTATAAACCTCAGCCGGGGCTCCCCCTTCAAAAGCATTCGCCCACCGGACAACTTGAATCACTGCCTCTTCTCCCCCGCAGTCAACCCCTGCTTCTAAGGACTGATTACCTGGCAGAACTAATGCTTCTTCAGTGATCTCTGCTCCCATCGCATTCATGAATACACTCAAACGCGCTTGCTTACCAGTCACAGAAGAAGTAAATGGGTGAATGTGGATTATCCCATCCTGATGTGAATGGATTCCCTCCGGGTCGAATTCACTTTGAAACACTGGGAGGAAGGAGTCTGAAAGACAATCATAAACTCCATATGCAGCATGCCAGTGGTCTTGAAGAGTTGGAGTAACTTCTGCATCACGAGTGGCCCGAGCAAATATAACCAGAAACAGTCCTAAGATTATGACAAGCGCTACTGCGGCGGGAAACCCGAGGGCGCGTCGCTCACTTGGGCCAGAAGTAGCTCCAGCACGCTCAGCGCGAGCAATCTTTTTTGCAGATGATGCCTTACCCATGTCCCAATACGGTAGTGGACCAAGAAGGAAATAAGGCACACCAACCGCTGGTTCTTTAAAAAAAACTGCAAAAAAGGATAATTTTTCTTAATTTTTACCTAATTCAAGCTAACAACCGCGTATCTGCCCAGCTCTTTCTAAAGCTGCTTGAATCTCTTCTTCCTCACCTCCGCTTGTTTGGGAGTACGCTACGGAGCTGTAATCGTCTGAAATGCTGCTTGAAAGAACTACGGAATCATCATACTGAGTAGTTGTTTGTTGAACGCCTTCACCCTCAGCGCCTGCGTAAATATCGACACCAGTCTGATGAGATAGCCCTAACGTGATTTCATCTTGCGGTTCCCGCTCAAGTTCTGTATCTGAAACTCCTGAATAGTCTCTACCAAATACCATCTCTATCCCTTTGCCAGTCGGAGCATCTCGTTGAATCAGTTCAGCCCCTGAAAGCAAGTGGGATTGAAGAAGTTGAGCTGATTCCCTTTGCGAAGCATCGAAGTAAATAGTGGTTCGCTCAAAATCGAATGATTGAGCATTTCTAATCTCTGCAACGCGAAATCCGGCGGCAACTAGATCATTTGATATGCGCTTTGCTTGTCCGGTAACCCCAGTTCCGTTAAGAAGAGTGATCCCAAAACTTTTCTCCGTTTGGTCCCCTCGAAAGACATCAAGAATAATTTGCGCTTCTGCCTCGTAAAGACGAAGAATCGAATACGGGCCGTCCCAATCAAAAA
>PBPU01000080.1 GCA_002724825.1 Acidimicrobiaceae bacterium | reverse complement strand
AAAATATTCCTACTCGAAGAGACGAACTTGTTGACGTTCGAGAAAACAGTGTTCAAATCGGAGAATACAAGGAGTCGAACGAATGACATCGACAAACCATATCAGAGGAGTAGATGACCTCGGGAAAGACGGGATTCTGGAAATTCTGGAACTAAGCAATCATTTTCTTGAGGTAAGCAATCGAAGAATCCCAAAAGTGCCTGCGCTTCGTGGGAAAACAGTCGCCTCGTTATTTTTTGAAGATTCAACTCGGACGCGCTTAAGTTTTGAAAAAGCTGCTAAAAGATTATCCGCAGATGTCATGAACTTTAGTGTGTCTTCATCCTCAGTGAAAAAAGGTGAAAGTCTCAGAGACACCATTGAGACGATCTCCTCTATGGGGGCAGAAGCTATAGTGGTCCGCCATAAGTCTGTCGGAGTTCCTTGGATAATAACTGAATGGACAGACGCTTCAATCGTTAATGCTGGTGATGGAGCTCATGAACATCCAACCCAATCACTAGCTGATTGTTACACCATTACACGTCAGCTTGGAAGCGTAGAAGGAAAACGAATTGTTATTGTAGGGGATATCAAGCACTCCAGAGTTGCGCGGTCTAACGTAAAGGCATTCAGCGCTCTTGGAGCAAAGGTCGCACTAGTAGCCCCACCGACTCTGTTGCCCTCATCCATAGATAATTGGCCGGTGGATGTCATAGAAGATTTCGACGTTGCAATAAAAGAAGCTGACGTCCTATATCTCCTCCGTATGCAACTTGAACGTCAGGAAGAATCGTTAGTTCCATCGCTGCGCGAGTATACAAATTTCTACGGTTTGACCCTAGACCGTTCTCAAAAGCTTCAGAAGTCTTCAGTAATAATGCACCCGGGGCCAATGAATCGAGGGGTTGAAATCACCGGAGATGTTCCAGATTTACCAAATGCGCTTATTACGAACCAAGTAGGAAATGGAGTAATCGTAAGAATGGCGATTCTCTACCACCTACTTGGCTCTGGAGTAGCTCTCTCTGGACTACATAGTGAGGGTGAAGAAGATGGTTAATCTTGTTATCAAAGGAGGCACTGTCCTTGACAAATCTGGTTCAAGAAAGGCAGACGTTGCCATAGGTGATGACGGCAACATCTCACAAATTAGTGCAGATATCGATGGGGAGAACATAATCGATGCGGCTGGATGCATAGTTAGCTCAGGGTTAGTTGATTTAAATTCGCATTTCTGCCAGCCGGGAAATGAAGAAGTTGAAACTATAGAGTCAGGAACTAGAAGTGCTGTTCTCGGAGGTTATACAGCCGTTATGCTCATGCCTCACACTTCTCCAGTAATAGATTCTGCCGCAGCTGTAAAGGAGATGCAAAGTCTTCGTAGCGAAGCTCTTTGCCATATTGAACTTTCAGGCTCGCTCACTCTAGACGGTTCGGGGAAAGCGTTATCGCCCATTGGTGAAATGGCTGAATTAGGCGTTCGTTTTTTTACTCACTCTAATCTCAGCTCATTGGATTTATCTCTTCTCCGAAGAGCAATGGAATACAGCTCAAGGTTCAATGTCACTATAGGGGTTACACCTTTTGTCGCCGGAAACGGCCATATGAACGAAGGTGATGTTTCTTCAGATCTTGGAATAAGAGGAGTCGCAATAGAAGAAGAAGAAATCTTAATTTATCAATTCGTCAAGATGGCTAAACTTACCGGTGCTAGGGTGCACCTTCAACAGATCACATCTCCCAAAGCTATCGAAATCATTTCTGCAGCTAAAGCAGACGGTGTTTCAATAACATGCGAAGTATCCCCACATCACTTCGCATTAACGGATGAGGAAGTAAGAAGCTACAGGTCGGTTTATAAAGTAGCTCCTCCTCTAAGATCAAATAGGGAAGTAAAGGCAATCAAAAAACAGATTACAAGCGGTCAAGTAGATGCAATAGCAACATGTCATGCCCCAAACCCCCAGCACGAAGTCGACCTTCCTTTTGAGGAAGCACCCTACGGGGCAATTGGTCTAGAGACTGCATTCGCTGTATCCATAACCGAGTTGAATTTGCCGCTTCATAAAATTTTGTCTGCTATGTCCTGGGTTCCTGCTGAGATAGCAGGTATTGAAGCAACTCATGGTGGCGTGCTCTCGGAGGGAAGGCCTGGAAATCTAATAGTAGTTGAAGAAGGCGCTAAATGGAGTCCCAGTATCCATCAAATGGCTAGCAGAAGTGCAAATAGCCCATTTGATGGGCATCTACTTCAGGGAAAAATTAAGCATACATTTGTCAACGGAGAAGCAGTTGTTCTAGATGGTGAAACACAAAGATAACAAAGGGAATAAATGACTGAGATAAAACAAGGAGCACTTGTTCTGGAAGATGGGTCCCTCTTTGAGGGGGAACTAATCGGTTATGAGCCAGACCAGGGATATGCAAGCGGAGAGGTAGTTTTTAATACTGCCCTCACTGGATATCAAGAAGTAATAACGGATCCGTCCTATGCAGGTCAGATTATCACCTTCACGTATCCTCATATCGGGAACTATGGAATAAACGCTGAAGACTTTGAAAGCAGCAGGCCTTTTTGTAGGGGGATCATAATTAAAGATTTAGCACGACGTCATAGTAACTGGCGATCAGATACAAATCTCAATACGTTCCTTGTTGATTCAAAAGTTTCTGGAATTTGCGGGGTAGACACCAGGCGGTTGACCAGACATATCCGCGAGGCCGGCGCCATGCCAGGAGCTTTCGGAACCGCCAATGAAGAGACTTTGCTTACTGCAGCCAAAAATGAACCGGGAACTAGCAACATCGATCTCGTAGCGGAGGTCACATGTCCTGAGCCCTACTTTGTTCCCTCAACTAGAAATAATGGATCTCACAATAAGAAAATAGTCGCCCTAGATTTCGGGATAAAGAGAACAATAATCAAACATCTTTCGATGATCGGAGACGTGCAGGTTGTTCCAGCTTGGACTTCAGCTGAAGACATTCTCGCTTATGAGCCTGACGGGATCTTTCTCTCTAATGGCCCGGGAGACCCTTCTTCGGTTAAAAAAGCACCAGAAACTATTGCTAGCTTGCTTGGAAAAGTCCCGATGTTTGGAATCTGTCTTGGGCATCAACTCTTAGGTATAGCGATTGGAGCCGAAACAGTAAAGATGCCATTTGGCCACCATGGTGCAAACCACCCCGTGAAAAACATGATTACAGGAGAAATCGAAATAACAAGTCAAAATCACAATTTCGCAGTTGATCCTGAAACGCTGAACGGGAAGGCATCCGTAACCCATGTGAACCTTAATGACGGGGTATGTCAAGGCCTCACTATTGCCGAAGCTAATGCCTTTAGCGTCCAACACCACCCTGAAGCAGGGCCAGGGCCGCATGACAGCGCTTATTTGTTTTCAGAGTTTGATCAATTAATGGACAAGGTAAATGGTGGCCAAGATGCCTAAAAGAACTGATATCGAAAAGATTCTCCTAATAGGATCCGGCCCTATAGTCATAGGTCAGGCGTGCGAGTTTGACTACTCGGGGACCCAAGCTTGTCGCGTTCTCCGCGAGGAGGGCTACACGGTCATATTAGCAAATTCAAACCCTGCAACAATCATGACTGACCCAGACTTTGCCGACGCAACTTATATAGAGCCTCTCACGTCAGAAGTGCTAACAAAGATAATAGAACAAGAGAAGCCCCACGCCCTCTTGCCAACCCTTGGTGGCCAGACTGCTCTTAATTTGGCTATGGAATTAGTTGAAATGGGAGTTCTAGAAGCAAATGGAGTGGAACTTATCGGAGCTGATGCTGAAGCGATCGCCACAGCAGAAGATAGGGCTCGCTTTAAAGATGCCATGATAGAGATTGGATTACCAGTTCCGATTAGTGGGGTTGCGCACTCGATGGACGATGCTGAAAAAATCATCGAAGAGATAGGCCTTCCGGTTATTGTGCGGCCAGCTTATATTCTTGGAGGGAAGGGAACCGGAATAGCTGAAACCCTCGAAGAGTTTAATAAGTTGGCGTCTAATGGTCTCGCAGCTAGCCCTATTCATGAGATCCTAATCGAGCAATCCATTAAAGGGTGGAAAGAATATGAACTAGAGGTAATGAGAGATAGAGCAGATAACTGTGTGGTGGTCTGCTCCATAGAGAACTTAGATCCAATGGGCGTCCATACTGGTGATTCAATAACTGTCGCCCCGACTCAAACGTTATCTGACGTTGAGTATCAAACTCTTCGGAACGCCGCCTTTGCCTGTATGAGGAGAGTTGGGGTTGAAACTGGTGGATCTAACGTCCAATTCGCAGTCGATCCCGCTACCGGAGAGTTCGTTATCATCGAAATGAATCCACGAGTTAGCAGGTCCTCAGCTCTTGCCTCTAAAGCTACAGGATTTCCGATTGCAAAGATTGCTACGAAGCTAGCTATCGGGTACACGCTTGATGAGATCCCAAATGATATAACCAAAAAGACACCAGCAAGTTTTGAACCAACTATTGATTATGTAGTAACAAAAATACCTAGGTGGGCTTTTGAAAAATTTCCCGGAACCCCTGCTGTTCTAGGTACACAAATGCAATCAGTTGGTGAAGTGATGTCGATTGGTAGAACATTCCCAGAATCGCTTCAAAAAGCTATCCGCTCTCTTGAGTTAGGCAGGTTTGGCCTTAACGCAGATAATAGTGAAGTCAATTTCCAAGATATTGATGATAAAGAATTGCTCAAGCAAGTTGAAGTTGGGACGCCTACTCGACTATTTGAAGTAGCAGAGCTGCTTTATAGAGGTGTTTCGATAGAAACGCTTCATGATGCGACGGGGATTGACCCTTGGTTCCTTGATCAAATGCTTCTCATAGTGGAGGAGAGATTATTTCTTGAGCAACAGAATTTGAAAAGCGTTTCACATTTTTCAATGCGTCGAGCGAAACGGTTGGGATTCAGTGACTGCCAGCTGGCTTATATATGGGGTGAAGAAGAAGAGGCAGTGAGGAACAAGCGTATCGAACTAGGAGTTCTTCCCGTCTTTAAGACAGTTGATACTTGTAGTGCCGAATTTGAAGCTGAAACGCCATATCATTACTCAACCTATGACGATGACAATGAAGTAGCAGCCTCAGATAAGCCGAAGGTTGTGATTCTTGGTTCTGGACCTAATCGCATAGGGCAGGGAATCGAATTTGACTACTGCTGTGTCCATGCGAGCTTTGCATTGAGGGAAATAGGCTATGAGACCATCATGGTAAATTGTAATCCAGAAACAGTTTCAACAGATTACGACACAAGTGACAGATTATTCTTTGAACCATTAACCGAAGAAGATGTCAGAAACATCCTTGAAGTAGAAACTGAATCAGCAAACAGGGCTAATGGCCCTGGAATAGCTGGAGTTATTGTCGGTCTCGGAGGCCAAACTCCCTTAAAGCTGGCTAATTCGTTACCTGAAAACATAATTGCTGGAACCTCTCCAGATTCCATTGACTTAGCTGAAGATCGTGAAAGGTGGAACGCTGTATGTTCACAGTTGGAGATTCCCCAACCCCCTGGAGGGACAGCGGTCAGCCTAGAGGAAGCCCGGGCCATAGTTGAACGTGTAGGGTATCCAGTGCTTATCCGACCCTCATACGTTCTAGGGGGAAGGGCTATGAGTATTGTTTATGATGATGAGCAACTTGATTCTGCCATGCAGGAACTAACGCAACAAGGAAGTTTAGGGCGCGAAGGTGGGTTGTCTGCGGAACGGCCGGTGTTGGTGGATCGCTTCTTAGAAGATGCTACTGAGGTCGATGTAGATGCGATTAGGGATAAAAATGGTGATGTGTTTATTGGCGGGATAATGGAACACGTCGAAGAAGCAGGTGTTCATTCGGGCGATAGCGCTTGTATGCTGCCTCCTCAGAACCTCAGCACAACCACACTTGCCACTCTGGAGGAGTACACGAACAGAATTGCTGAAAGACTAGAGGTGGTTGGGCTCATCAATATCCAATATGTTGTGAAGAAGGTTGGGGAGTCCGAAACAGTCTTTGTTATTGAGGCGAACCCACGTGCCTCGAGGACTGTACCTTTCGTTTCAAAGGCTATTGGGGTTCCGTTGGTGAAAGTGGCTTCAAGGGTAATGCTTGGAGAGACACTCGCAGAGCTTAAGGATAATGGTGGGTTACAGTCGAAAGCCACTGGTGAGCATGTGTCAGTAAAAGAAGCAGTCTTACCGTTTAATAGATTTCCAGAAACCGATGCAATCCTTGGCCCTGAGATGCGCTCAACTGGAGAAGTGATGGGTATAGACGTAACTCCGGGCCTAGCCTTTGCAAAGAGTCAGATAGCTGCTGGAATGGCACTCCCTGAGACAGGCACGGTTTTCCTCTCTCTAGCAGATCGAGATAAAGAAATAGGTATTGAGACCGCGTCATTACTCGCCAAGCTTGGATTTACCATTGCAGCTACTCGTGGAACAGCAACTGCGCTCAACGCAGCAAATATTGAAGTGATCGATGTTATTGCCAAGATCGGGGAGAAGGAAGGGACTACGGCCATTGAGCTGATCGAATCGGGAAAAATTCGATTAGTTATCAACTCTCCGAGAGGTCGAGGGCCCCGAGCAGATGGTGACCACATACGAAAAGCTGCAGCAGAACAGGGTATTCCCCTTTTAACCACCGCATCTGCTGGTCTAGCGTTAGCTAAAGGACTTATCGACTGGCGTAGTCACACTCTTCGGGTGAGACCTCTGCAGCATTTCCACAATAAAACATCATCACAACAGCGATTAGAGATCTAGAGATGGTTTCTCGTCCGAACTCTTCAGCATTGCAGGCGAAAGTCGGCGAACTGTTTCTAAAAAACCCTGTAATGCTTGCATCTGGAACAGCTGGACACAGCGCAGAGTTTTCTTCGTTCTTTAACTTGAGCGATCTAGGGGCAGTAGTTGTAAAAAGTCTTTCTCCTTACCCATGGAAGGGAAATCCAGCTCCCCGAGTCCATCAGACTCCTTCAGGAATGATTAACAGTGTTGGCTTGCAGGGTCCTGGTTTAGAAAAATGGGCTGAAAATGAAATGCCTGACCTGATCGAATCAGGGGCCGCCATCATCGTGAGCATTTGGGGCCGCACAATTCATGACTACAAAGAGGCAGCTGACTTTTGCAGAGAACTCCCTGCACAAGTTATAGCGATTGAAGTGAATGTATCTTGTCCAAATGTCGAAGAACGTGGAGCTATCTTCTCCCATTCAGCGGATATGACAAAGGCTGTCATGGAAGCAACTAATAGAATTAATCGACCTAAGTGGGCTAAATTAAGCCCGAACACATCTGATCTGGTAGAAATTGCTAAAGCTGCAGCTTCGGGAGGTGCAGACGCCCTTACTCTAGTGAACACGCTTTTAGGGATGGCCATAGATATTGAAAAAGGAAAGCCTATTTTGGGAGCTGGTGGAGGAGGGCTGAGCGGCCCAGCCATTCGACCTGTAGCTGTTCGTTCAGTCTTTGATGTTCGCTCTGCCCTTCCAGACATGCCGATAGTTGGCGTCGGAGGCATATCATCCCATAAGCACGCTCTTGAGTTTATGATGGCTGGCGCCAACGCAGTTCAAATTGGTACAGCAAATTTTGCTGACCCTCGAGTCTCTAAAAAAATAATCAAAGGCCTTGATCGGTGGTGCAAGCGGAACTCTGTTGAAGACATTTCATCAATAGTGGGAAAGAGTCAAACAATCATCGACTTGGATAAGTAATAGAAGAAAGAAGCAAAGGTATGGAAAGAAATGATGAGATAAGAGATAAGCTCGCATTGGCTTTGGATGTAGATGATTTAGTTGCTGGAGTTCGACTAGCGAGAGAGCTGAAATCGTATTTCTCAGTGCTAAAGATCGGTTTGGAGCTATATAGCGCTGCAGGGCCGGAAGTTATTGGTACTTTTCAACAGATCGGGTACAAAATCTTTCTTGACCTAAAATTGCATGATATTCCCAACACAGTCCACCGAGCTTCAAAGGTTCTGGGTTCTCTTGGGGTCAATTACCTCACGCTTCACACATCCGGAGGTTCTGAGATGATGTCAGCTGGTGTAGAAGGACTTCTAGAAGGAGCTAAGAATGCAGGTATTGGGGCGCCAGTCGCTTTGGGTGTGACGGTCCTCACCAGTGACCCAAATACCGATGAAGAATTGATGAAACAGCGCATTGGGGTAGCAAAAGATTCGGGTTGTCTCGGCTTGGTATGCTCGGCACATGATTTAGCTATCGTTTCGAAGCAAGCTCCAGAGTTATTAACCGTTGTTCCTGGGATCCGCCTATCAGGAGCGGAGGCTCATGATCAGAAGAAAGTGGCCACCCCATCTAAGGCTCTTGAAGAAGGTGCTGGGCTTCTGGTGGTAGGGAGAGCTGTAACAGAAGCAGCAAATCCAACTGAGGCCGCTGAAACAATCTACGAAGATATAGCAAATCTATAACGACCTCTTGAGAGAAATACACCACTATTGATGTGCTCAGAACTATTCTTTAGGTATGGCATCACCTCCTAAATTAACAGACGCACAACGCAAAGCTGCTCTTGAAAAAGCTGCTGAGGCGCGAAAAGTACGCGCAGAGCTCAAGGCGCGTATAAAAATGGGTTCCCTTACATTAAGGCAAGTTCTGGACATCTCAGATCAAAATGAAATTGTAAGTAGAACGAAAGTCCTTGCAATCCTTGAGTCAATGCCAAAAATTGGCAAAGTGAAGGCAAGGAGACTTATGGAGAGTATAGGTATCGCAGAAAGTAGGCGACTGCGTGGCCTAGGGGATCAACAGCGAGCAGCTCTGCTCGCCGAGTTCGACTGATACTTCGCTATGTTGATTGTAGTTTCCGGTCCCGGGGGGGTCGGTAAAGGGACAATCGCTGAATTGCTGGTTGAAAGGCATGAGAAACTATGGCTTTCGAAAAGTTGGACTACTCGGCCTCGAAGAGATACGGAGAATGAAGAGGCCTATACCTTTGTGACTCGTGAAGAATTTGAACAAGCTATTGACGAAGGTATATTTCTTGAATGGGCTGAGTTTCAGGGAAATTATTACGCTACCCCATGGCCTGATCCACCTGATAACTATGACGTTCTTCTCGAAATTGATGTTCAAGGAGCCAAATCAGTAACTGAGCATGGACTTGAATTCTTAATGATTTTTGTCGATGCGCCCACGGTTGAAGACCAAGCAAGGCGACTTCGTGGTAGGGGAGATAATGAAGAAGAAGTTTTACGTCGAATCCGTGAAGGAGAACGTGAACGAAATGATGCTAGGGATATGGGCGCTATTTTTGTAATAAACGACGATCTCGATAGGGCAGTATCCGAAATCTCTTCAATAATTTACCCGAATCCTTCTAAAGAATAGGCAAGCTAGCTGGAAAGGTTACGACAACTGCCCAAAGGAGCTAAAAGACGAGGTAGACTAAATTCCCTACTGATCAGAAATCAATATGGAGATAAAATGGCTACCGAAAATGAATCAATGATTTCACCAGAAATAGAAGGCCTTCTTGAAAGGTCTGCCGAAGAAGGAAAAGAAGGATCGAAATTTCGATTAGTCACTCTAGGGGCAAAACGGGCACGACAAATCAATGCCTATATGTATCAACTGGGCGAGGGTCAAGGAGCGTCAATACCTCCACAAGTAGCAACAGTTTCTAGTAAGCCTCTCACCATAGCTTTCGAGGAAATAATTGCCGGCAAGGTTGTTGCTGGAGAGGCAAGAGAGGAAATTCCTGTCGAAGACTTTTCGGAAGAGATCACTGAATCTACTGAAGAAGAATAATCTGAAGGGCAGTTATGATTTCTGGGAAAAAAGTCGTTCTAGGTATAACCGGAGGCATAGCGGCATATAAGTCTGTTGAAGTGGTGCGCCGACTAGTAGAAGGCGGTGCTCACGTAGCTCCTATTATGACTTCAGGAGCAAAGCGATTTATTGGCGAAGTGACTTTGAGCGCTTTAGCGAGTGAACCTGTTAAGTCATCCCTTTGGGATGAAGACGATCCGATACCTCATACAACTCTTGGACAGGAAGCGGACGTGATTTTAGTGGCTCCTGCAACAGCTAGGCTTATAGGAACATATGCTGCCGGAATTTCGAACGATTTATTGACTGCTACTCTTCTTGCCTCAAGAGCGCCAGTAATTTTGTGTCCTGCTATGCATACCGAGATGTGGGAGCATCCAGCAGTGCAGGAAAACATCAGAACGCTTCAAAATCGAGGTGTAACTATTGTTGCTCCTGAAGATGGGAAGTTAGCTGGTGGGGATGAAGGTAAGGGGCGATTAGCTTCTCCTAGTGCAATAGTTTCTGCTGTAGAGCAAGCGTTGACTCTCGATGACTTAGCAGAGTTTAAAATCCTCATTACAGCCGGAGGGACCCGAGAGCAGATTGACCCAGTCCGTTTTATTACAAACAAATCAACAGGTAAACAAGGCTATGCGCTAGCTGAAGCTGCAGTGGCTCGAGGTGCTACGGTTACTTTAGTAACAACTGTAGATCGGGAAGCTCCTATCGGGGTAGAGATCCAACATGCAGAATCAGCAAGCGATCTTCGTTCAGCTGTTATGTCGTGCGCAGATAATTACGATGTGATTATCATGGCTGCTGCTGTAGCTGACTTTCAGCCGTCGTTGCCAGCAGATAGGAAGTTGAAGAAGTCACAGCAAATAACCAATTTAGAGATTGAGCCCACGCACGATTTTCTTATTGATCTGGGTAAGGGGAAATCTTCTAACCAGATTATTGTTGGCTTCGCTGCAGAGACCGAAGAGCTCGAGAAGAATGCGAAAGAAAAATTAGAAAGAAAAAATCTGGATCTTATAGTTGCCAATGATGTTACAGCTCCAGGTACTGGGTTTGCGTATGATACGAATGAAGTTCTCTTGATAACAGGGCAGGGGAAAACGAATGTTCCTCTTGCCAGTAAGCGGGTTGTAGCAGATAAGATTCTTGACGCCGTACTTGGATTGAGAGAGAGTAAAGTCTGATACGTATGTCTAGTTCCACAAATTTGAGTTGAAATTATGTCTTCATCATTTGCATTTACTTCCGAGTCGGTCACGGAGGGGCACCCTGACAAAATGGCTGACCAGATATCTGATTCTATTCTTGATGCTTTGTTGGCCTCAGATCCTAATTCGCGTGTTGCGTGTGAAACTCTAGTCACAACTGGAATTGCGATTGTCACAGGTGAGATTAGTACTGAAGAAGCATACGTTGATATACCTGGAATTGTTCGAGAGACAATCTGTCGAATTGGCTATGACAACCCTGCGTTGGGGTTTGATGGAAGTACCTGTGGCGTCATGGTTGCGCTTGAAGAGCAGTCAAGTGATATTGCTCAGGGAGTGGGAGTATCTCAGGAAGCGCGATCAGGGCAAACAATCGATGAGTGGGATACGACTGGTGCTGGAGATCAAGGGCTCATGTTTGGATATGCGACTAATGAGACAGAAACCTTTATGCCAATGCCGATAGATCTAGCTCATAGAATGGCATACCGTCTTACAGAGATACGTCGTAGCGGTGTGATTCCTTATCTTCGGCCAGATGGAAAAACTCAAGTCACTATTGAGTACAAGGGTGGCGTACCAGCCCGTTTAGAAAATGTTGTAGTCTCGGCCCATCACAATGAAGGGATTGATACGAAGCATCAAATTTCCCCCGATATTCTTGAACATGTTATTCGTCCGGTCATACCTGAGCAGTTTAAGGACGATGATTACAACACATTTATTAACCCGACAGGTCGTTTTGTTAGGGGAGGGCCCGTTGCGGACGCCGGGCTTACTGGAAGGAAAATAATCGTTGATACGTATGGAGGAATGGCTAGGCATGGTGGGGGGGCGTTCTCTGGGAAAGACCCGTCCAAAGTTGATAGAAGTGCCGCTTATGCTGCTCGGTGGGTGGCAAAAAATATTGTTGCTTCTGGGGCGTCGGATCGTTGTGAAGTTCAAGTAGCGTATGCTATCGGTGTAGCGAGACCCATGTCGATACTGGTAGAAACATTCGGAACAGAAAAAGTAGATACTAACGCTATCGAAAAAGCAGTTGGGGAAATTTTCGACCTCCGTCCCGCTGCTATTGTCCATGAGCTTGACCTTTGTCGACCTATATATGCTGCTACTGCCGCATATGGTCATTTTGGGCGCAATGATGAACGATTTACTTGGGAGCGTCTTGACAAGGTTTCGGATATTCAGAGTGCTCTAGGGCTATAGGATAATTCGATTTCCTGCATCAAGCCATAAGTTGAAAAGTGGGCTTCATGGTTGACGAAAAAAGGATTATTCCAAAAACTGTAAGAGTGATTCCGGACCTGCCGGCAGTTTCGAAAGAGTTTGACTATGAGGTCCCTATAGATTGGATTGAGTCTGGGCTGGCGTCGCAACTTACTGTTGGGTCTTTAGTGAGGATCCAGTTTCGGAATCGTTCGATCGGAGCTTGGGTGAGTCAAATAAATCCTATGACTGAACCTGGCATTCAATTGCAGTCGCTTAAAAAATATAGTAGTCAAGGTCCTTCGGAGGAGGTAGTTAGTCTGTCCCGTTGGGCAGCAAATCGTTGGCAAGGCCCTGTTTCTCGTTTTTTGAAGGCCGCAAGCCCTCAACGAATGGTTAAGTCTATTCCGCCGAGCCGGCCCTCAAGAAAAGTCAAGATGCCGGCCAGTGAGCTTGTTGCTTCTGCATTCGGGGCTGTTCCAACTGTTGCTCGTATATCGCCAAAGGGTGACAGGTGGCCGTATATACAGGCTGCAGTATCACTTGGAAATGCTCTTATACTTCTTCCGTCTGCTTCTGAAGTGGGGGTTGTTGTCAATCGTTTAAGGCGCATGGGTGTGCACGTAGGTGAATATGGTAAGGATTGGTCTATTGGTTTATCGGGAGGAACAGTAGTCGGTAATCGTTCTGCGGCGTTTGCTACTGTCAACGATTTGTCGGCTATTTTAATGATCGACGAGCATGATGAATCTTTTCAGGAGGAAGCTTCACCTACCTGGCATTCCAGAGAAGTTCTTCTAGAGCGTGCTAGAAGACTAAGTATTCCGTGCGTCTTTACTTCACCAATTCCGACGCCTGAGGTGCGCTATCAAACTAGGCTCATCAATGAAGAGAAGACCGAAGAGGTGCAAGGGTGGTCATCAATTAAAGTTATTGACCCTCGTGAAGATAATTCAGCTATGGGTGGATTGTGGCCAAGGTCGACTGTAGAAGCGTTGAAGTCTGCTGAACGTTCAATTGTTGTTCTGAATCGAACAGGACGGGCGCGCCTGCTCGCTTGCAGGCAATGTGGTGAATTAGCAGTATGTACAGATTGTGGAAGCGCTATGCACCAGTTGGAAGACCATCTTCTTCAATGTATTAGATTCGGTCATTCAAGGCCGGTGTTGTGTTCTGTTTGCCTGTCGACAAGTATGAAAAATCTTCGTGTTGGGGTTACCCGTGCTGGTGAAGAGCTAGAGGCGCTTTTGAACGAGCCGGTGACTCAGGTGACAAAGGAAACTTCGTTGATTGATTTTCAAAGGTCAAAAGTATACTTAGGAACTGAAGCTGTGCTTCATCGGGTTGACTGGGCTGATTTGGTTGTGTTTGCTGATTTTGATCAAGAGCTGCTCGCCAAGAGATACCGCTGTGAAGAGCAAGCCTTATCAAAACTAGTTAAGGCAATTCGCCTAGTGAATAGAAGGAGTGGCGACTCGGAAAATGTCGTTGTGCAATCTCGACAACCTAACCATCCGTTCTTTGGAGTGTTGCTCAAGGGGGGTATTGAAGCTTGGTGCAACAAAGAGAGCAACAGGCGTGCAATTATCCAATATCCCCCATTTGGGCATTTCGCAGTTATTTCAGGCCCTGGATCTGAGGAATATATAGCGGAGGTGGCGACCCAGGGGAATTTGGAAGTTCTTGGGCCGAATGATGGTGCTTGGCTGGTGAAATCTCTTCGGATGGAAGACCTGTCTGAAGCTCTTTCGAAGATTCCGCGTCCAAAGAAACGACTCCGGCTTGCTATAGACCCTCTTAGGTTCTAAAGGTTCAGGATTCGTTCTGGTCCCATGCTTGCCGCCGGATTTCATAAATAGCGATTGAAGCAGCAACAGCAACATTCAATGAACCAATCTTTCCTAACTGTGGGATATAGGATATTGAGTCACATTCTGTAAGTATCTTTGGCTCTACCCCTCGATCTTCATGCCCGATGATAAAGCAAACATCGCCGCTCAAGTCAATCTCAAAGATCGGTAGCGAATCATTCGCAAGTTCAAGGGCGATGATGGAGTATCCTTCTGATCTCGCTTCGATGATTGCGCTACTCGTTGAGTCGATTTCTTTCCACTCTATGTAGCGCTCAGAACCTAATGCAGTTTTCCCTACTTTGGAGTTCTCAGGAGTTGTAGCATTAGCAGTGAACCAAATGTGGTCTACCCGTTCAGCTGCTGCTGTCCGAAGGATAGATCCGATGTTGTATGGTCCTTGGACCCCACTAATAATAATGCCTAATTTTCCTCGTGGTTTTTTTCGCCATTCTCTATGGAGTCTTTTGAGTTGTGTTCCAGATAGATTTTGACTCATTTTACTGTGACCTTGAGTAGTCGGTATCCAGATTTGCTAGACAGTCTCTGAACGTTATAGCTAACTTTATCCAACCATTTTGAAAGGCTGTCAGCTCCCAAGTGTTTCTGGACGACTAAGATCGCTTCTCCATCATCAGATAAGCGTTGTAGCCATAGGTCCAACAATGCGTACAGTTTAGATTTTCCGATGCGAACCGGAGGGTTTGACCAGATTAGATCAAATTGTATGTCTTCATCGATGCGGTCAGGATGTTCAACGTTTACTCCAAATTTTCCAACATTTTCTATAGTTAGGGCGCGTGCACGAGAGTTGATATCAGTTGCCCATATCTGTGCCTCTGGGAAACGGTGGCATAGGGTCCGGGCAATTGGCCCATACCCGCATCCTAGATCTAGAGCAGTTTTTACGGCTGTATCTGGTGGTGGGGCTTCTTGGAGAAGATATTTTGTGCCGGGGTCAATTCTTTTTGAAGAAAAGACACCGCTACTGGTTCTCAAAGTCGCTGTGATATCTGGCAGGACAAGGTCAACCGTATAATTTTCTATTCGGCCAGCAGGGTCTTCATCAAAATAATGTGACTGGGAATCCATGTAAGAAACGCTACATGCTTCCAACCTTCGTGTGCTGCTATATCCTAAGAGAATGGAATCTTTACCAATTCGTGTGTTTGGCGATCCAGTATTAAAACGTGTCGCTGAGGACGTTCAAGACATCGATGGGTCATTGGCTTCTTTGTGCGGACGTATGCTTGAAGCGATGTACCAAGCTCCAGGTATCGGCCTAGCTGCCCCCCAGGTTGGAGTAAGTAAAAGGTTTTTCGTTTACGACTATGGTGATGGACCGAAGGTTTTGATAAATCCGGAGATAGTTGAGAGTGACGGCGAGTGGGAGTTCGACGAAGGGTGTCTTAGCGTTCCGGGATTATCTTGGAATATTGTTCGTCCTAAGAGAATACATATTGTTGGTTACGGATTGGAAGGGGAAGAGATTTCGATAGAAGCTGATGAACTTGAATCAAGGCTTTATCAGCATGAGATGGATCATCTCAATGGCAAACTCCTCCTAGATTATCTTGATGATGACCAGAAGAGGGAAGCGAAAAAGATTCTTCGACAAATGATCATGAGTCACGGAAACGATGACCCAGATGGCACCCAAAGGATCAAATTTCCGTGACAGAATCCGGACGGCGTATTAACCGTGTTGCGTATATTGGTACTCCAGCAATCGCTGTTGATCCATTATTAAAACTTGTCGAAGAGGGCTATGACATACCGCTTGTTGTTACTGGCCCAGACAAAAGGAGAGGTAGAGGGTCTTCTACTTCACCTAGCGATGTTAAACGTGAGGCAGAGCGCCTGGGTTTAAATGTTTCATCTAATATCGATGATCTTGTATCTATTGATGTTGACTTAGCCATTGTTGTGGCTTTTGGGCAATTGATTCCAAAGCACATACTTGAACATGTGCAAATGATAAATATTCACTTTTCGTTGCTCCCTCGATGGCGTGGTGCTGCGCCTTTGGAGAGGGCGATTTTAGCTGGGGATACAAAAACTGGAGTTTGCATTATGGAACTCGAGGAGACTCTAGATACTGGCGGGATTTACCGCTGCGTCGAAATACCAATTGGGCCAAATCAAACTCTTGAGGAGTTGAGGGAAAAGAGTGTTTCTGAGGGTGTAGATTTGTTGCTTCAGTCTCTGGAGGAGGGGCTAGGGAGTCCGACCCCGCAGTTAGGAGAACCTTCGTATGCGCATAAGATCTCTAGCTCTGAACTTGAAATAGACTGGGGTCTTTCATCTGAAGAAATATTGAGGCTGGTTCGGCTTGGGCGAGCTTGGACTACTGTTTCTGGGAGTAGGTTGCGGATACATTCAGCAAAAATTGGAAGTTTGACTAACTTGGAGATTGGCCAACGTAAAGGTTTGTCTGTCGGTTCATGTGATGGAACGGTTGAGCTGCTCGAAGTTCAACCAGAAGGCAGAAAGAAAATGTTGGCTGAAGATTGGATGAACGGCCTTTCAGAAAAGACAAACGGATACCTCGGAAATGGGTGATTCATCTTCCTCTCAGGATGGTGTTGAAGCTAGGAAAGCAGCTATCGATTGTGTTCGCCGAATTGATGAATATGAGAGTTATGCAAATATTGTTCTGGTAAATGCCTTCAAGAAATGGAATTTTGAGCAACGTGACAAAAATCTAATCACGGAGATTGTTTATGGTGCTACGAGAATGCAGCGGGCTTTGGATTGGGCTGTTGATCGGTATCTGATTAAACCTCCGCCAGCTGCTTTACGTGCATCTCTTCGCATTGGGGCATATCAGCTGCTTTACACTCGCATTCCACCTCATGCGGCTGTGAGCACAACGGTCGAAGCCAGTTCGAAAAAAAATAGGGGTGTTGTTAATGCTGTTCTTCGAAGAGTAGCTGAAGGTCTTCCTATCGAGTGGCCCAATGAAAGCATTCGACTTAGTTATCCAGATTGGCTTATTGAACTTGTGGAGTCCGAATACGGGATGCGTGAAGGGCAAGAGATGCTTGAGTACATGAATAGCTCTCCTCCGGTAACTGAACGCGATGATGGGTATATACAGGATCTTTCTTCGCAATGGGTGGTGGAGAATATTGATATTCAGCCAAAGGAACTTATTCTTGATTTGTGCGCTGCTCCGGGGGGGAAAGCAACGGCAATGGCAGCTAAAGGGGCGTGCGTCGTTGCTTCCGATCTGCATCATTCACGAAGTCGGCGTATGTCACAGAATATAAAACGTTTAAGAACGGATGAGGTTCTTCAAGTGACGACCGATGGGGTTCAGCCTTGTTTTGCTAAATCGACGTTCGACAAAGTTTTGGTAGATGCTCCTTGTTCAGGCTTAGGTGTTCTTCACCGGCGGGCCGATGCACGGTGGAGAATAAAACGGTCTGATGTCGATAATTTAGCTATCCTCCAACTCAAGCTCTTGAGATCAGCCAAAGAATTGGTTAAGCCAGGTGGTGAATTAATCTATAGCGTCTGCACAATAACAGAAGCTGAGACTTCGAACGTAATAAAAAGTTTTACTAAATCGGTTGACGGGCTCAAACCTGTAGTTATCAATGACTCGCGTTGGCGTAAGAAAAACGGGGGAGTGTTCTTGCTTCCTCAAGATCATGAGACCGACGGAATGAGCATGTTCAAGTGGGAGGTGAAATAAGGAGTTTTGGCTTTTATAGGAGATTTATCTAAACCAAGTAGAATTTATTTATGGAACACTCAATAGCACTTGAAGCAAAAATACTGACTGTGTCTGATGGGGTAGTTGTCGGTGAACGTGAAGATATTTCTGGTGGGAATCTACAACAACTTCTTGAAGAGTCTGGGTGGGTGATAAAGAAGCGAGCTGTAGTTACAGACGGTTCTGAGTCTGTAGCTTCAGCGCTTATTAGCCTTGCTGAGGGTTTTCATGGACTTATAGTCACCACTGGCGGGACAGGATTTGGCCCACGAGATCTAACTCCTGAAGGTACTCTCAAAGTCCTCGAGCGTGAAGCTCCTGGCCTTGCTGAAGCTATGCGGTTAACAAATCCGCTTGGGAGGCTCTCTCGGGCTGTTGCGGGAACTTTGGGTTCAAGTCTTATCCTTAATGTTCCAGGTTCTGCTAAAGGGAGCGTTGAGTGTTTAGAAGCCGTTCTCGATATTGTTGATCATGCTGTCCGTCTTCTCGAAGATAATAAAGATCCACACCCGACAGAATCTGCTGGCTGACCATGTCTTCCAAGGATCTAAATGATGAGTTGATGATGGAGAGGGCTCTTAGGAATGCTGAAGCAGTCCGGCTTACTGCCTCTCCAAATCCATGGGTGGGTTCAGTCTTGGTAACTCCGAGTGGGGATGTATTCGATGGGTCGACAATGCCGGTAGGCGCCGAACATGCAGAAGTGAATTGTCTTCTCAAAGCAGATACGGAAACAAGGGGATCTACTCTGTATACGACTCTTGAACCGTGCTGTCATTCTGGAAATACTCCGCCTTGCACAGAAGCATTGGTTCAAGCTGGGATAGGTAGGGTTGTTGTCGGAATCATTGACCCCGACGAGAGAGTGAACGGACAAGGTGTAGCTGACCTTCGAGCGAATGGTATTCAGGTTGAGGTGGGAGTTAAGGAAGACGAAGTTAGGTCACAACTACTGCCGTATATTCATCACCGAACTACTGGGCGTCCATATGTTGTAGTCAAAGTTGCTTCAACTTTAGATGGGAAAATAGCTGCATCGGACGGTAGTAGTAAATGGATAACTGGTCCTCAAGCTCGTGAAGAAGCTCATAAGTTACGAGCATATTCTGATGCTATTTGTGTTGGGGCAGAAACAGTTCGGATAGATAATCCTCGGTTGACTGTAAGAGATTGGTCGCCTGCATCAGGGTTAACGGAGGGGCTTGACCCGCTTCGGGTAGTTCTCGGGGAGGCACCTGAGAACTCTTTAATCCACCCATGTATTGAAATGACTGGAGAAATTGAAGATATCTTATACGAATTGGGGGCAAAGGGAGTTCTCCAGCTGCTCGTTGAAGGCGGCGGAAATACCATAAGTAGGTTTCACGATTCAGGCTACGTAGATAGATATGAAATTTTCTTTGCTGCTGCGTTCTTTGGGGGAGGGGATTCAGTTTCAATGCTTTCTGGAGATGGGGTGCGAGCTATAGAGGACTTATGGAGAGGTCGGATAGTTAACCTCTCACAGCGTGGTGACGACTTTCAAGTATCAGTCGAGCCAAAGTTAAGTAAATAGACCAACTCACGAGCATATTGGCGCTACGGTTAGATGCATGCTTCGTCTCGTTTTGCCGAAAGGTTCTTTAGAAAAATCTACCCTCGAGCTCTTCGCTTCTGCGGGCCTCTATGTTAGAAGGGGGTCGAGTGTTGACTATAAAGGAACTATCGATGACCCCAGAGTGGAGTCAGTCAGAATTCTTCGCCCGCAAGAAATTGGTCGATATATAACTGATGGACTTTTTGATCTTGGGATTACTGGGCGTGATTGGATCGAAGAGACCGGAAGTGATGTCGAATCTCTTGGGCAACTGCGATATAGCAAGAATACTGAACGACCTGTCCGAATCGTTGTCGCAGTTCCAGAAGAAAGCCCTTGGAGCTCAGTAAGTGATCTCCCACAAGGAGTTAAGGTCAGTACCGAATACCCTTCACTGACGTCTGATTATTTTTTAGCTAATGGTGTTAAAGCTGATATCCAACTTTCTTATGGGGCTACTGAAGCAAAGGCACCTGAGATCGTTGATGCTGTTGTTGATATAACAGAAACAGGAAGAGCGCTTAGGGCAGCAGGTCTAAAGATTCTGGATACGATATTGACAAGCCACACAGAGCTCATCGCAAATCAGGCATCTTTTGAAGATCCAGAAAAGCGGAAAGCGATGGAGCAAATACGAACTTTGTTGCAAGGGGTTCTTGATGCTCGAGGAAAGGTAATGGTCAAAATGAATGTCCTTTCTGAAAACCTAGATGAAGTTATAGGCCAACTTCCATCGATGAAGTCGCCTACAGTGAATGAACTATCTACTGGAGATGGTTTCGCAGTTGAAACTGTCGTAGAGAAAGATCAGATAAATATCCTTATTCCAGACCTACGGGGTGCTGGGGCAACTGACATTATCGAACTGCCAATCTCGAAAATCGTTCCTTAGTCCCATCGAACAGGAAGTGATTTCTTCCCCCAAAGAAGGAACGGCGCAATTCTTTGTGGTTCCCCATCAAGTCTCAGATTCGGAAATCGATTCGCTACGGCACGTAGTGCGATTTTGGCTTCGAGTCTTGAAAGTTGAGCGCCGGGGCAGAAGTGATGGCCGAGGCCGAATGCGACGTGCTTTCTTAGTTCGTCAGGGTTTCTATCTAGCCTGAAAGTATTTGGATCTTCGAAAATTTCCGGGTCGCGGTTTGCCGCTCCGAATGTGGCCATAACTTTTGAGCGTTCAGGAATTCTGACTCCATTGAAAACGGTCTCCTCCGTGTTTGTCCTGTATAGACCAAGAACAGGAGCATCCATTCGTAAGCTTTCTTCTATAGCTACAGTGTCAAGAGTCGGATCATCTCTAACTTGGTTATAAAGCTCTGGATTCTCCAAAAGCCTCCAGAAAATATTTGTAAGGAGCGATGTTGTTGTTTCGTTACCGCCGACAAGAAGTTGATTCAACATAACTAGGCGTTCAGTGTCACCTAGTTTTCTTCCATCTACTTCCGCCAGAAGAATTCCTGTTATGACGTCATCTGGTAGTACGGTTCCGGCCGTGCTTTGATCGGCAGTTTCTGGGGCGTAGCCACTATCGATTAGTGCCTCTCTTCTGACGTCAATCTGCTGTAGAAGGTACTCTTCCATAGCTTTTCGCGCTGCTTTTGGTGCTTCCATATCTGGGGCACTTGCCTCGGCAAGTTGCTGGTCACTCCAAGCTTTAAATTGGTCAATGTCATCAGTCGGTACTCCTAAAATCTTCGCAATGACCAATACCGGCAATGGGCAAGCCAACGCGTCATGAAGGTCGGACCTATTTCTACTTTCCATTTCATCCAGAAGCTGATCTACTAGAGAAGAAATTTCACTTTCCATCGCAGCTACATGTCGGGGTGCAAAGCTTTTCTGAATAAGTTTTCTGTACCACGTATGTTGAGGAGGGTCGCTAAATAAACACCCTTGAACTGAGTAGCGAGGCATTTGACCATAGTGGCTAGACCACATGTCAATATTTGTTAAAAGCTGAACGACATCCTCGTAGCGGGTAACGGTGAAAAGAGGATGAGAAAAGTCATCGAACTTGTGAACCGGGCACTTTTCGCGAAGTTCATCGTATTCTGCAAACGGATCTTTGAGAGTTCGCGATGCAAAAGGGTTGTAATCTATTTCAGGAGTCATATCTAGATCGTAGGAAACACTTTCGCTGCATGCACGTCTGAAGGTCTCAAAATATAAAACCCGTTCTTTTCCTATGATAGATTTGCCAGTTTTCTGATCTTGTGTGAAATCTCAGGCCAGTAAATTGAAGGCAGGTCATGTCCCATGTCGTCATATACAAGCAATTCAGACTCTGGAATTGCTTCAGCCGTCGCAAGCCCGCAATGGAGCGGGAGTAAGGGGTCAACAGCGCCATGGATTATCAATGAAGGTAGTTGCAATTTTGAGAGCTGACTGGTCCTGTCTCCGCTCATAGCTATAGCGGCTATCTGAAATCCAACTCCCTCAGGGCAGAAACTGCGGTCATAGTTCGCCTCGGCTTGTAAGGTGGCATACTGTTCGTCCCAAAGAGGACCAGCTAGTGAACGAGAGCCGATCACATTTGCTTCAAGTATTTCTTCTCTACCTTCTGGTGTGTCCCCGATTATGGCTTCCAACGCTTCTTCGGTCGGGGTAAAGAGTTCAGCGGCGCCAGTCGTCGAACATATGCTGGTAAGGGAGCGCGCGTATGTCGGATGATCGATTGCTAAGGTTTGGGCAATCATCCCACCCATTGATGCGCCCACAATGTGCGCCGACTGGTAACCCATAAAATCTAAAAGGGCGACAGCGTCATCGGCCATAGTTGATAACGAGTAGGGGGATTCAATACTTTCGCCGTTCAATGCTTTTGCTAGGAGGTCCATAGCAGCTGGTGGGTCCCCAGCGGATTTAGTGGATAGTCCACTGTCGCGGTTGTCGAAACGGATGACTCTAAAACCTTGAGAAGCTAAATGCTCAACAAACTCGATAGGCCATCCTATTAACTGGGCACCGAGACCCATGATGAGGAGAAGTGGATCTCCGTCCATTGGGCCATTCAATGCATAGCAAAGTTCGATTCCGTTTACTTTGGTAGTTAGTTCTTCTGTCTCCATCATTCTTTCTCTTGCTTTAATTCTTTTTTTGCTTTGGCCTTCGGGCACTCACTCAGCTCTGACTACCTTCTTCTGACTCTTCGCGAAGGGTATGCTGCTCTGATATTTGAACAAAGGCGATTTGTATTTGTTGAAGAGCTTCTCGGAGTACATTTTCATTTTGTCCTAGTCGTCCCTGCAGTCCTGCCATGATGGCACTCATAGCATCAATAGCGATTTTCGCAGCATCTACAGCAGGTGGTTCATTCGACAAGTGGATTGCCGCTAATTCGTAAATGCCCATTACATGGTTAGCTATGACATCTTCGGCAGGAGTTTCGGATAGTCGCTTACGAACTTCGGCTAGTTCTGCAGCCATCATTCGAGCTTGCTCTTGCTCCTCTGGAGTTAAATCATCGAATTCAGGGGGGGTGCCTGAAACTTCAGTGGGATCAGTCCCATCGTTTCTCTCTTCCGGTACATCATGTTCTCCATGGGGCGTCCAAATACTCATCGGTTCTCCTTCTGTAGCTCTATATGAACTCTATATAGATAGTTGCCTAATCCGAAAGTTTCGCTGATACTCTAGTTAATGTCTCAAATGTAATATTGGGATCAGAAAGTGCTGTCGAGAGGCAGTCACCTAGCTGCTCCATAAAAAAATGGAATCGAAAAGCGATGTTCGGTTAACGTAGTTTAGGTGCAACACAAGTCGTGGCCTTATGGCCTTTATCGGCGGGTGCTCACTTTCCTTGGCCCCGCCGTTTAATATTTAGGAACCACAATGAGACGGTGGTTTAAAAATTTGTTTAAAGGAGATTTAACTTGATCAGGAGCTTGACATAGCTGGGAATGCAGAGCCTCGAATTAATGAGTCGATACGCGCCGAAGAAGTTCGGCTTGTCTCTCCAGATGGAGAACAGATAGGTATCACACCAATTAGTGAGGCTCTAGAAAAAGCCCGAGACCTCGAACTCGATTTGGTAGAAGTAGCAGAGAATGCAAACCCACCGGTTTGTAGGATCATGGACTATGGCAAATACAAGTATGAAGCAGCTCAAAGGGCGAAGGATTCCCGAAAGAAAAGCACAAATATCGTAGTAAAAGAGCTTAAGTATCGACCCAAGATCGCCAAAGGCGATTTTGATACGAAAACAAATAAAGTTCGGAAATTTCTCGAAGGTGGCCACAAGGTGAAATTGACGATCATGTTTCGTGGTCGTGAAGTTCAACATCCGGAATTGGGAAGAAAGATTCTTGATGATGTCGCAGAGCTTATGGAAGATATAGCAATTCTTGAGGCTTACCCGCAGCTCGATGGGAGAAATATGACCATGGTCCTTGGCCCAGATAAAAAAGCAATCGCAAATCTTCGCAAAGAAAAAGAAAAACAACAAGAGGATGAGCAAGGCTAAGAGCAGGAAGTGCTTTCAAGCCAGTGTCGAGTTGTTAGGCGCAGCTGTTGATCGGATTACAAACTTGAAGATTATTCAGATGTAGATCGAATCTGATGAAAAATGAAGTGGAGAGAAAATGTCAAAAATGAAAACGCATAAGAGTTCGGCCAAAAGGTTCAAAAAGACGTCTAAGGGTAAGCTCAAGCGGGGTCGGATGCACCGGAACCATCTAGCAGAAGCAAAGTCCCCAAAGCGTAAGCGACAAGCGCGAAAGCCAGCAGAAGTAAGTAAAGCAGATACTTCAGCCGTGCGACGAAATCTAGGAATTTAAATATCAATTAGATCAGATTCCATTTGATAGTGATACAGGAGAAGAGAAATGGCAAGAACAAAAACTGCGGTAAATAGAAAGAAGCGTCGTCGCCAGGTACTGGGGAAGGCTAAAGGGTATTACGGAAATAAAAGTAGGACGTTCCGTGCTGCAAATGAACAGGTTATGCATAGCGGAAACTATGCATATCGTGACCGGCGTGCCAGAAAAGGTGAATTTCGTAAATTGTGGATCCAGCGTATCAATGCGGCCTGCCGTCAGCATGGAACTACCTACAGCCGGTTTATAAGCGGGCTGAAAAATGCCGAAGTCGAAGTAGATCGAAAAAACCTTTCGGATCTAGCTGTCCATGAGCCAGCTGCTTTTGCTGAATTGGTTGAAATCGCAAATAAGGCAAACGCTGATCACGCAGGCTAGCCAAAGGGATGGTCGCTGTATCTAGGAGCAACCGAAGAGTTAGGGATCTGCGAAAACTGCTGCGAAAAAGCTCGTACCGTCACGCAACAAAAACATTTGTCATTGAGGGCCTGAGTCTTTTGCGTGAGGCGGGGCTAACTGGAAACGTGCCTGTTGATATCTTCGTTGCCGAAGGTGACACGGACACAAGCGCAGAAATCGAAACTCTTGGACTTGGTAACCCAAAAATCTGGGAGCTTGACGCAAAAGTACTTAGATCTATTGGGTCGACCCAGAACCCTCAACCAGTCCTAGCGACAGTTCCGATGTTCGAGCATTCGTATGATGGACTAATTGGATCCTTTTCAGATTTTTTAGCTGTCGGAGTCGAAATTAACGATCCGGGAAATGCTGGGACGATTATTCGAACCGCAGCAGCTGCTGGCGCTAATGCGGTTGTTTTTTCACAGGGCTCAGTAGACATTTATAACCCCAAAGTCATTCGAGCATCAGCTGGATCAATATTTCGCATTCCGGTTGTTAGCTCTGTGGATGCCCTTAACGTCATTCAAGAGTGCCACAAGCAGAAAATAATCACAGTGGGATTAACTGGAAAAGGAAAGACTGATTACTTCGCTTATGACTTAACCCAACCAATTGCGTTGTTTGTCGGAAACGAGTCTCGAGGTTTGGATAGTTTAATACTTGGAAATCTTGGGGCGGAAGTTTCGATTCCAATGGAAGCTGGAGTCGAATCACTCAACGCTGCTGTTGCGCTTTCAATAGTCTCTTTCGAAGTAAGTCGACAAAGGGCCCTCAATGATGTTTGACATCACTCAGTCGGCTTGCTGATCCGATTATTCTAGAGATGGTGAGTTATCAATTAATTCACTGCAATATATACCTCCAACCTGCGACAATGGCACTAGCTAAGTTTAAAGACGGTAAATCGTGAGCGAATATCAAAAACTCATAGATGAAGCACAATCAGCTGCTGAGTCATCACAAAACGCTGAAGAACTAGGTTCGGCGCGTAGTAAATTCCTTGGAAAGAAATCCCAGTTATCTGAAGCTAAAAAAGAATTAGGGAAGCTAGAAGAAAGGGATCGTGCAGCAGCCGGAAAGGAATTGAACGAAGTTCGAAAACTCATTGAAAAAGCTTTCGAGCAACGTGAAGTACACCTTCAAGAAGAAGCATGGAATCTCCAGTTTGAATCAGAGCGCATAGATTTGTCAGAGAGGTTAGAAAGCTTGCGTAGAGGCCACCTCCACCTAATTACTCAAGCTCGTGACCATCTCGAAGACGTATTTGTCGGAATGGGCTTTACTGTTGCTGAAGGACCGGAGGTGGAGACTGCTTGGTATAACTTTGAGGCGTTAAACATACCAGATTGGCACCCAGCAAGGGGAAACTTTGACACGATCTTCGTTAACTTGGGCTCTCCTGAAGAGGTTATGCTGCGATCTCATACATCGCCTGTACAGGTTAGAACAATGGAAAATCATCAACCGCCAATATACATAGTTGCTCCAGGTCGAACGTTCCGGACAGACAATGCTGACGCTACTCATCTACCAGCCTTTAACCAGATAGAAGGCCTTGTTATCGACAAGGGGATCACTATGGGGGACCTAGCTGGAACAATAGATTCTTTCGTTCAAGCTTTTTTTGGTACTGAGGTGAAGTCAAGGTTGAGACCAAGCTATTTCCCGTTTACAGAACCGTCAGCGGAATTTGATATCTCAAGGCCTGATGGAAGTTGGTTAGAGCTTGGAGGTTGTGGAATGGTGCACCCAAATGTGCTCTCAAATTGCGGTATCGACTCAGAAGAGTGGCAGGGTTTCGCGTTCGGTTTTGGGATTGACCGGCTAGTTGCTATGAGGTACCAGCTTGATGACATTCGTGAACTTGTAGTTAATGACGCCCGATTCCTCAGGCAGTTTTAGGTGATTGCATGAAAGTTCTACTGTCTTGGTTGAAAGAATTTGCACCGGAAATCGATGGCGATCCGGTTTCTCTAGGTGAGCGTTTAAGCCACTTAGGTTTAGCCGTTGAAGAAATGTCAATCCTCGGAGAAGGCCTTGAAGGTGTAGTCGTAGGTCGTATTTTGGATCTTCGCCCCCATCCAGATGCGGAAAGAATACAGCTAGTTGATGTCGACTTAGGAGATGGTAGCGCTACTCAAATTTGTTGTGGGGCGTTCAATATGGAGATTGGAGACCATATCCCAGTTGCAACCATAGGAAGCATCCTTCCAGATGGACTAGTTATCTCACAAAGGAAGCTCCGAGGCGAACTATCTAATGGAATGTGTTGCTCGCCTGCTGAGCTTGGTTTGGGCGATGACCATGACGGGATAATGATTCTTCCGAAAGACTCCAATGCATCATCTTTGGGTATGCCAATTACGGAAGCCTTGGGGATACAGCGAGATGTTTTGTGGGATCTCGAAGTGAACGCCAATCGGCCTGACGCTATGAGCGTAGCTGGAGTCGCACGTGACCTTGCTGCATCACTTGGGATTCCATTTATGTANCCAGATTATGCATTGACAGAAGGAAAGTCGAAACTTTCTGACCTTTCATCAGTTGAAATAATCGACCCAACATTATGTGGTCGGTTTGCCATACGCGCTGCTTCAGGAGTTTCAATTGGGGAGTCACCGCTTTGGATNCAAAATAGGCTAATCAGTCTTGGCATGAGGCCTATCAATAACGTCGTAGATATTTCGAATTATGTCATGCTCGAACTTGGGCAACCCAACCACACATATGACCTCGCTAAGGTCCCTGAAGGCCATCTTTCTATCAGGCGCGCNAATGAAGGGGAAACTATTACAACCTTAGATGGCGAAGANAGGTCACTTATCTCAGAAGATGGGGTGATCGCTAATATNCGCGGAGAAGCAATAGGGATAGCTGGAGTTATGGGGGGACTATCTACAGAAATTTCTGAAAAGACTACTGATGTTTTGATCGAAGTGGCATGGTGGGACCCTC
Source organism: Acidimicrobiaceae bacterium (assembly GCA_002724825.1). Taxonomy (GTDB): domain Bacteria; phylum Actinomycetota; class Acidimicrobiia; order Acidimicrobiales; family UBA8592; genus UBA8592. Next base: position 898 of record PBPU01000080.1, on the reverse strand, counting down.
CCTCCATCTCTAGAACCGTTAAGAGGTTAAATCTCATGAGTGAGGCCTCAATGCGTTTCCGNCGGGGAGCAGATTATGGGGATAATATTGAACGATCATTAGATCGGATCGGTAGCCTATTGGCTGATAGNGGAGCGGAAATTGCCTCTGGAGTCGAACACGATATTGGAGATTTACCATCTCGCGATTCCATCAAGGTGAGGACGAGCAAAATCAATAGTCTATTGGGGGTTGATTTGTCTGCAAAAGACATGAAGTCACACCTTGAATCGATTGGATTTGAAGTCTCGGTTGAGAAAGACGACCTTTCTGTCGTAATACCTNCATGGAGGTGGGATACAGCTACNGAAACTGATATTTCAGAGGAAGTCGCGAGGATGTTCGGGTATGAAAATATTAGGCGTTCAGTTCCTAAAGGGACTGCTCCCGGCNCACTAACCGAGTATCAAAAAAATNGAAGACGTGTTCGCGAAATACTTGTAGGGGTTGGTTGTGATGAGACAATGCCTATGCCCTTTCTTGCCCCTGGGGATCTTCGAGCGGCTGGGTTGGCTGAAGAAGCTATAAGTCTCACAAATCCTTTAGTTCAAGAAGAATCGCTTTTGCGTACCTCGCTTTTGCCGGGCCAGTTAAAGGTTGTCGCTTACAATCAATCCCATAGGGTAGAAGATCTTCGTTTTTTTGAAATTGGCCATGTCTTTATAGACTCACCTGATGCAATACTTCCAGATGAGCGCGAGTATCTTTCTGTAGCGCTGGTTGGCGTTCCTGTCTCTGAAATAGTTGACCTCCTCTTCGTCTTGGGGAATGAGCTAGCACTGCCTAATCTACAGTTGGCTTCCAACGAACTTCCTGGGATGCACCCTGGCCGAGCAGCTGAGATTTTAGTAGCAGGAAA
>PBPU01000079.1 GCA_002724825.1 Acidimicrobiaceae bacterium | reverse complement strand
TGGGGAGTAGGGGAAGCGACCCCAGACTTTTGGATTGATTAACTAAATTAGATGTTGTTTAAAGCTACTAACTTAGATCCTTCCCCTTATTACCTATTACATGTGTGGGGGTGCTAGAGGGCATGTGTTTAGTTTGGGGCAGAACCGGTTTTGTTACATGTGGGGGTGGCACGGCACATTACCCAACTATCACTGCTAAAGAAACTCCTTTGCTATAAATTGTTCAAATCGACATTTCTTGGAGGTCCCGTGTTAAAAATAACCGCTCGTTTACTATTGATCCTCACTATTGCATCAGGAAGTCTTCTCGCCTGCGGCGGTAGTGAAGATGCACCCGCAACCCCCACTTCGTTAGCAGAAAAGATTGCACAAACGATTGAAAAAAATGGTTATACCACAGTTGAATGTTCCGAGATCGATATGGATCCGCCAGGCTATCTTGATGGTACTAATGATGAGTCGGGCATTTGCGGTGATTTTATTATTGTTACGTATGACCCTGAAACTGAATGGCAAGAAGATGGTGCCAAATTCATCGATGCTCAGGGGACGCTTGCTTGCAGTGAAGGGTGGGCCGATTACATTCTTGTAGCTGCGGGCTTTAACAAGAATTTTGTGATCTATGGCGAAGTAGAATTAAATAACGGTACTGAAGACACTCTTTTACAAGAATTTGAGAAAATTGCGAAAGAACTAGATCCTTGGGCAGCGTCGTATGTCGACTGTAACTCACCCGATACTTATGAGACGGGTGTGTATCTATTCCAAAAATAGAGACCATGAGTTTGCAAACGTTTAAAAGTTAATTAACGTTCCCCTAAAAAGGTTGGTGTAGTCTAAAGTGAAATTACTCAACGTTTAAGGTTTGTATATGCGCAACTGGAGAAAATATTTTACATGGTTCATACTGCTTGTAAATTTACTCTTTCTTGTTTTAGCTATTGCTGTCGGAGCAAGTACTTCTGAGACGGTTAATGAAGCGTGTCAGGGCCTGACAGACGAAGAATTAGAATTATGTACAGACGTTTATGGGTACGTTTTAGGGGGGTATGGTGCGCTTATCGCAGTTTTCCTCTTATGGGCTGCAGCTGATCTTGTTTTGGGTATTCTGTGGCTGGTAACAAGGAAACGTAATAAGAATAAGAACATAGATCTGAATCCACCCCCTCCCTCATAGAAATCTTAGGCAATAACTAAAATTCTAACTTCGGTCATCTTCTAAGTATTTCTTACATATGTGGGATAACCGATGTGTGCAACATGTAGAAACGGATGATTTCCTGCCAGCGCATCGCAGGATAGAAAGAACCACAGTTACCGGTGACCGCCCATTGTGAGTTGAGGATTTTGTGGTGTTACACATGTAACACTTCCATCTAGGTGGAAGTGCAATTCCTGAAGATACTTTAATGGTATGAACAGAATTGTTCTCATACTTTTGCCAGTTGCAGTTTTTAGCTCAGTCTTTCTCTCTTGCAGTATCGAATCAGATGCTAGAGGCAATGTTTTGAAAGAAAGCGAGATTTTTCTTGCTGATAACTTTCGGCTTGAAAACTCTGAAGACTTTCTTCGAGACTGTCTCTTTCCAGTCGCTTTTCGAGAAAAGTGGTTAGGTGACTGGGATACTACGCTTCAAGCTATGAGGAAAGGATCAGGAAATCCTCTTCCCAAAGAAGATTTAATAAATCGACTAGATGTAGTCCATCGAGAATGTGGTGGAAATACATTGACGGCAACAGACTATGCCAAACTCCGTGGCATCGTAGCTCTCAATCGCTCCTTAAACTAAAGCAAAAACTAGTTGCCTTCGGTCTAACCAGAGATTGCAACATCATGAGCGCTCCTGACGCAATCAACTTCAGGGGCTTCTAGAGTGACTCAAAATAAAAATAGTTACTATTAAGTTTGGTACTGGGATAAAAATTCCCAAATAAAAGTATTCATTGGCATGCCGTCTACGTTGAAGTTGAACCAAACATGACCTCCACCATTAATGATGAATAGTTGGATTTCCGTGCCGGATAGCGTCACGTATGTTGTTCGTTCAACATTTCCTTGTTGAATTGTTTGTTCACGAATACTGTTATTTTGATCGGCCCACCATTCAGCTCCTTCTCGAACAGGTATTGCGTATCCCGGAATTCCTTCGAGGGGCCTCGTATCATCATCTGTCCCGTTGAAGATGAGCCCACCTGTCTCATGTGTGATATTGCACGGATAATTGGCTTCGAGGGGAAAGTTGCCTGACATTACGGCAAAGCCAGCTATCTGATCGTTGAGGTGGCATGCGATCTGATATGCCATAGCAGCACCATTAGAGTAACCAGCTACGTAAATACGAGAAGTATCTATTCTGCTGTCTTCGCTCAAGTGGTTAATTATTGCTTCTATGAATCCAAAATCATCAGAGCTCACTTTGTTTCCTTCCGACGCGTGAATGGTATTCCATACTGAACCCGTACTCGTTTCAGCTTGCGGGTACACCATGAGAATCCCTTCTTCGTCAGCAGTAGCATCAAAGTTGCTAGTGAAGTACGCATCTTGCGCTGTTCCAGTTCCACCATGAAACTGAATAATCACGGGCATAGAATCGGATGCGCTTTCAGGCATGTACGTAAGATACGTTCTGCTTACGCCATTGACGTCGATTGTGTTAGTCGAGACTGATGCAGGCGTTACAGCGAGCGTTTCTCCTTTTTGGTTGACTTCTTTGCTCTGATTATTAGCTATCTGCGTTTCCTGTGGCTGGGTGTTAGGCGTTGTTTCCGTACAAGCGGCAAATAGCAAAGTTAGACATAGCAGCATTGCAGAGAAAGTTTTAGTCATAACAATTGGCCTAACTACTCGTCGAAAAAGCAACATAACTATGTGTTCCATTGCTATAAGAAAATAGCCACCACGTTGATGGATAAGACACCAACGGTCAATAAGACGCTTACCCTATGGAGTTGCGAGAAACGTTGCTGTAATCCTTCATCCCGACTGCGATTAGTTATCGGGATTAGTCCATAAGCTATGCCCATTAACACAGCACTCACTGCTGCAATCACCATGACTCCGGACTGACCATCAATCAATGCCATAAGGAAATTAACCACACTAATAAGCGTTAGGAAAAGAAAAAATTTAGGAAAAATAGTTCGCAAAAAAACACTGGCGTCGCTTTCGCCTAAAGTACGAAAGACGGTAGGGGCAACAATTGCTGAATGAAAAATAATAGTTCCAACTATCAGGCCGCTAAGTAAAATTATCAAATTGCTCATGCCCCTCTAATCTACGTGACAACATACCCAAAACAACCAACAAACACATAACATAACTAGTGATGAGGGGTAGCACGGCACATCACCGCATTTCCTACCTCTCTTTTTCCCATGATAGATTCATGGGCATGAAACGACCGATCGCCGCAATAATTACCCTCTGTTGTGTCGCTGCCCCCGTTGCATGCGGTGCATCTGAACCAACGACACAGCAGGCAGAAACCAACCCAATCCCAACCTCTACTTCAATCCCTACACCAGTCCCAACGCAAACACCAGAAACTCCGCCCGAAACACCCGAAACTGAAGTTCCCCTTCCTCCACCCCCCGATTCTTTCCCGACTCAGACGGTGAGCGTACCCCCAGAACAAGTCCTAACCGGATTAGCTGAGATCAAACGAGTCGCAGAGAATATCGAAAACTCTGTCATCATTATTGACGTTTCTACACAAACCCTATGGCATTGGAAAAACCATCAGGTTCGGAAAACATATCCGCTATCAACTGGCCTTGGAGCATTTGACTGGGCCACCCAAAAACAAACCTATATCGGTAATGAACTCAATTCTCGACGAGCTCCAACAGGGTACATGTTTACCCTTGGAGAAAAGTCGTACGCATGCGAAATTGACGAATTAGCTGATAAGGGAGGCTGCTGGGGGTGGCCAGCCTTCACAGATCAACAATCAGACGAATCTGTCTGGGCGAGAGTGACAACTGGCATTATTCCCTTGTATAGCGGCGAATCCAAAAACAGAAGCGTTGTCCAGCGAGATATCTTCATTCATGGAACAAATGTGTACGAATCAGTGATGAGCCAAGAACCAAGCTCTGGAGGATGCATCCGGATGCTACCCAAACACATCATTGATCTTGTCGAAAACCTCGATCAGGGAGTCAACCAGATTTACGTTCTAGAACGAGATTGGAAAAGAGCCTAAATGAGGTAAAGTCGCTCCCAACTGCACGGTTCACGGGGTGGGTATTAAACCAATTTGATACTCGCCCTGAGAGGAAATTAAGTAGAGCAGATCAGGTTCTGTTACATGTGTGGGGGTGCTAGAGGCCTTGTGTTTTAGTGGCTTACATATATTCATGGCAACCTAGCTTTCTTGACCCAGGATGAAAATGAGTGAATTGGAGCACCATTAGGCTCGCACAGCCATGGCCACGGCCATGTTTGCACTATGTTGAGTTTCTTTTTGTATTTTTGAAATCCAGGAACAGGGGCATGAGTTACCGTGAGCGGTATGCCTGCCAATTCAGCTTCAGGGCGACCAAGATAAAGGGTTAGCGGTCGTGTCTCAGAAATTTCGGCAAGTGTCTCAAGAATAAAGACAAATCGTTTTGAAGTGATCCTAAGGCGCTTAAGTAGAGGTTCGTCAAACACAAATACAGCAGGAAGATCAGGGTTGTTGAAGAGCGCTGGGTCCTTATCTCCCAAAGATTCTGCAGTTAACCAGACCGTTGTTGGCTTCCCTACCTCTACAGCAGTTAGTGGGCCATAATTATCAATTCCAATAGGTGCTGAAATAGCTTCTGACATTGGTTCTGTAGGCCAATCCTGAATGGGGCACATTTTCTGGAGAGGGCATTGATCACATAAACCTGGTGCGCGCTTTTCAACCTGCCATCTGCTGAATCCATATGGCTTTGAAGACCCTATTCCCGTTGTCCACTGCCAGCCAAGCCGATTTGCCGCTCGTGATCCATCTATAAGGTGTCGAAAGAAGTAGTCCTCTCCTTTACGCCAGTCTTGGTGATTACGAACGCTCCAATGGCTTGCAAGCCACATACGGGCTTGGTTGACTAACCACCCATGCGTTTCTAATTCTTTAACAGCTACTTTGACACACGGAAGTGCCGTGTCCCATTCGGTGCTACCTTCCTTATTTAGATATTTTTTCTTTGTTGGGACTTTCGTCTTCTGCCCCAATGCCGCATACCAGTGACGAGCATACTCTTGCCACAGCAATTCGTCTTGAAATTTTTTCTTATCCTTCGCCGGGCTACCATCTGCGCGTTCCCAAACTTCTCTTAACTGAAGCACTCCATGTCGTATGTATGGTGAAAGCCGTGTTGCCCCTCTGGCAGAAAGAGGTAGCACTTCATTTCGTTTCGCTGCGTACCCTGATAAATCAACAGATGCAATGCAAGCATTTGCTGCTATTTGCCCTCCGCGGATAGAAGGAGATCCAGCGATAGGAGTATCAGTTAGGTGACTTAAATGGGTCTGAACGAATTTCTCTATGGCCGATCGAGATGTATCTGGGGGTTTGAGCTGAACCATCTGGAATAACCTAATTTCTTTGCTGCCGTTACCTAAGAGATCTATCTAATCGTTTTTGGCCACGCTATTCGAACCGGAACTCCTTCAGAGTACATAACATGAGGAGTTCCTTCAGGTCTTGGAAGCCCAGCAGTAGTTACAAGAGTGTCATCAAGGTGGAGAAGGTTAGCGTTATGAAGTTGCCAAGGTGGGTGATGCACTTGTCCCCATAGGAACTTATTGCGTTTTGATTTGGCTATAAGCCCCCACCTCGCTGTTAGAAAACGCTCAAGGTCACCGTCTATTGGCTTATCCGTTTCTACAACAATTGATGACTCTGCGCTAGGCCTAGGCCATGTTCTTGCAACGGTCGTAGTAACGAAATTTCCTACTTTTTTGTGGCTTACACTCCCGTAGCAATATGGAATTTCGTATACAGTCCTTGCTATTAGTGTTGGCAGCGCTTTGTTTATATCCAATGAAAAGAACCAAACTCCTGAATAATCACCGTACCTTACATATGTGCGCACATTTACCTCAGGGAATGAGCCGACATACGGAAGCGGATGAAGTCCAGGAAACCCAAGGTCATTCATGTGGAATGGAATTAGTCCTACCCAAGCTGATCCATCAAACTGTTCAACTTCTACTCCTTCGGGTAATAGGGCTTGCACGATTTCTGCGGGGTATCTCCAATGAAGAAAAACAAGGTCAGTCCAATGTTGAACCATTACTGCTGTTTTTACTTCGTTTTCAGCTTTATTAGGGTAGTCATTTGACATAATTCTCTATGATATAAACCCCATCTGCGATAGCAGCCCGAACTAAATTGTATGTTTAGGGCCGTGACAAACGTGACATTTGGATGTGTGAGTATTGTCACATTGCTTTACTGAGGGTTGACTATCGCTTAGTTTTGATATTGCCCCCCTTAAGCAAGCCCCCTCTCATGGAGGGGGTTTTCTCTTTTTGTTAGATGTGTTGGTGTTCTTGTTGTTTGTCTCTGTGGCCGTTACAAGCGTTACATCCGTAACTGTTTGTTANATATNTAGAGGGTCTAGAGGGTCTAGAGGNTCTAGAGGCCTTGTGTTTAGGGGCTAGCTGGATGTCGGATTTTGATATTCCACAAAATAATAATAGGGGTAATGATAAATGTTGGAAGGATCCACCAAATCCATACAGGTTCTGTATCCATGTTCGTTACGAGAACGGCAGTGATCACGGCGATAGTACCAGCCATCATATTAGTTAAATGCCTAGCTATTCTCTCTTGCCCTCTTGCGGTCCTATTCGAATGGGTTTTGAAATCTGTAACCCCCAGCGAAATGGAGATAATCCCAAAGAGAATCAAGGTAATAAATTGTGAATCGCTACGAACAATATAAACGATGCTCAGAATCCACATTCCAAGCCCTGCCGAAATCATCAAAGAAGCTGCTATCCAATCTACGACTGCCGGTTCTGCTTTGCGGTTTCGCGCAAATCGCATGCCTGCAAAAGCTAAATAGAAAGAGAAAATCGCGACGAGGAATAGAAACATAGTTTCCTGTATTATCGCCATTGGTAGTGCTGTAAGAAAGATGACCGCCATACTCCAGAAATAGATTCTCCCGGACATAATGTGCCAAGTTTTTCCTTTAGATGTACTAATGGCAACGAGTGCACAGAGCAGAGCTAACGATCCAGCTGCGATATGTATAGGGAGAAGCACTGACATGCGTTCTAGCTTAGGGCAGAACAGGTTTTGTTACATGTGTGGGGGTGCTAGAGGCGCTAGAGGGCATGTATTTACAAGGGTTTAATAGCTCCAACTGTGTTTTTGTGATGACGGAACCTAGTGAACTTTATCGGTAAATAAGTAAGGCATAGAAACAGATTTAAGAGCCTTTTCACTCCTTAAGCCTAGAATCGTAACGTGGGTCATGCTGAAAATTTTTATCTTGAGAACTTTTCCCTTGCAGGAGTTGTTGGTGAATCAATTGTTTTTGAATCGGGGAATCCCCTGAACTATTTCGAGGCGATCGAGGCACCTCATCAAATTGAACGAATTAACATCAGTGGAAAACTTTTCATTGCTTCCTCGGATAATTTATCTCCCGCCGTCATTGTCGTGCCAGGAAGTTTGGGAGTCGGTGAGAACCATCTGCAGCACGCGGAAACGATTGTTTCTCAAGGCATAACTGCCTTTGTGATAGACCCTTTTACGAATAGGAATGTGGAGTCAACAGTTGCAAACCAGACCCCCTTTTCTTTCGCTGCGAGTGCATTTGATGTCTTGATGGCTCTAGAAACTATTGCTAAGCATCCAAGAATTGATGCTAATCGGATTTCCGCTCAAGGACATAGTAGAGGAGGATCTGCTGTTCTAATGGCAAGTACGCGGCAATTCGCTGACCCCATTATCGGAAGCAATCTTTGTTTTGAAGGGGTTTATGCGGTGTATCCGTGGTGTGGTCACCAATTTCTTAAGCCATCCGTTGGCCATACGAAGGTGAGAGCAATAGTAGGGGAACGAGATGATTGGCTTTCAGTTCAGCAAGTCCAATCCCAGATTCAAGCAGTCGCACTTGACGGTGGTGATGCTTCAATTCGAATCGTTAAGGGGGCATCGCACAGTTTCGACTGGGATGAAGAAGTATATGAAATTCCTGAAGCAAGCGTCGCTCCTGAAGCCCCAACCGTGTATTTGGACGCTACTGGAGCAATGATTGATCCTGTCACTGGAGAGGCAAACTCACTTTCAACTGACCGAACGCATTTTTTGGCTGCAATTGAAGGTGGCTTTGGCAGGCGAGGTGCACATGTGGGCAGCTCTGGGGAACAGGCATACATTTTCCGTGAGGACATGTTGCAATTCCACAAATCTACCTTAAGGGTTTAGGGCAGAACAGGTTTTGTTACATGTGTGGGGGTGCTAGAGGGCATGTATTTACAGTGAGTCAGCGAAACCTTTGATATCTCGAAGAGTGGCTCTATAAACATCCGGCATTGCATCTAGAAATAAGCAGTCACCAGCATGGCATGTTCCATTAACAGTGCGACTATAAGCAGTCACGCCAGCTTGTACAAGTTTACGATAGAAAACAAGCCCTTCATCTCTTAAAGGGTCGA
>PBPU01000078.1 GCA_002724825.1 Acidimicrobiaceae bacterium | reverse complement strand
AAAGGAAAGCGAACCTAACTGAACAAGTGATAGCCGAACATAACGAAGCAATAAATCAAGGGATCACTGCAGTTCCTACGACCCTAATCAACAAGGTTCTACCTGTTCCTGGCGCGCAAGAGAGCGCAACTTACATTAATTGGATAGAACGCATCATCGCACGTTCAGACTCACCCTAAACCCCATTATGGCTATCTTCGTACTCACGAAGCTTTAAGCGATCAATCTTGTCAGATGTATTTCTGGGAAGTGTCTCTACGATACGTATTGCCTCAGGAAGTTTATATTGAGCTAAATATTCCTGTGAGTGCTTTCGAAGATCTTCTAACGATGGTGGGTTGTCGAATTCTTTGGGAACAATGACGGCAACGCCTATTTCTCCCATGACTTCGTCCTTTCTTGGTATCACTGCAACTTCAGAAATACTTTGATGTGCTGAAAGAACCTTTTCTATCTCTAACGGGAAAATGTTGTAACCACCTCTTATAAACATCTCATTTATTCTTCCAGCTAAATGGAAACACCCGTTAGGATCTTGAAACGCTAAATCGCCAGTTTTGAGCCATCCTTCGATAATTGTCTCCTTCGTTGAAAGAGGGTCATTCCAATAACAACTCATTATTGCGTCAGATCGAAGCCAAATTTCACCAATTTCACCTGGGGTGACTAGCTGTCCTTCATCATCTCTTATGCTTGCTTCAACTCCCAAACGAGGCCGACCAACCGTGTGTAAGGCTTCTTGGTCATCTGCATCAAGTGATGTTCCTAAGCCAACGCCACCTGATTCTGTAGAACTGTAGCGAATTGACCATGGCGCATCAAAGAAATCTCTACCTGCTTTCACTAATTCGGGCGACGCTAAAGCTCCGCCGCTAACAATCGCTTTCACGCAAGAAAAATCGAATCTATCAGCTCCTTCTACTTTTAACATAAGAGCAACTTGAGGAGCTATCGCACTTACTGCAGCTATTCGGTTGTCATGTATCAGTCTCAAAATAGGTTCTGCTCTCCACTTTTCCATAAGGTGTGTGGTGCCGCCGCTTGCAAGTAACCACGGTAATTTTGTCATAACGCCGACGTGGGCGAATTCAGTGCTTGCGTACCTATGACCAGCTCCACCCCAAGCACCTCCTGTGTCAATAGTACTTATCGCTTGGAGTTGACGATTTGTAAATAGTGCTCCTTTGGGGGTTCCGGTGCTTCCAGAGGTAAAGCAGATACAAACAGCTCTATCGGGGTCAGAAGGAAGCTCATTTATTGTTTGATTCTGAATTCTGTTGTTTGGCATAAATTCGCCAGAAGCTGCAGAAACTTGAACCTTTTCCACTTCAACATTGTTCAGCTTTGAGCTATCGATATCGCTCGTTGTCAAAATCAGGTTCGGTCTGAGAACTTCTAGAACTTCTAGTTGTTCTGGGTTAGTAAACCTAGGGTTGATCCCTGCTGTTATAGCACCTAATTTTGCTGCAGCAAGATAACTAAGAATGTATTCGATACAACTAGGGAGGCATAAAGCAACTACTGATCCCTCGCCCAGTCCTTTAGACCCCATCCATGCTGCTACTTCTTGGGAGATTTGATCTAGTTCCCTGTAAGTAATTTTGTTACCGTCTTGAGAAATATATGCTGCTGAGTTACTAAATTTTATCGCAGTTTGACGGACAATCTCAGGGAGCATAGTTAAAGTTTTGCATGAGTTTTCCTAGGTGTCATACCTGATCTAGTTTTTACCTTCCCGAGAAGATTAAATGCATTGGTTAATTCCATATGTTGAGGTTTTTGTGCGGATAGTCTCAATGGAGTGATTGATTTACGAAAACTACGGGAAGATACGGATTATCGAAGCGGAATAATCCATAAAGGCGTTGATGAGAAAACGCTGGATAAGGCTTTAGATCTGGACACTAATTATCGAGCCTTACAAGCCGAGGTAGAGCAGTTGCGCTCAGATCAGAACCGGGCTTCGAAGGATATAGGTAAGGCGTCTCCGGAAGAACGCGAAGAGAAAATTACTAACGCTGCGAAGATCAAAGCTGAACTTCAAAAGGTCGAAGCAAAATTTGGAGAAGCCTCTGATGAGCTTAGAGAAATCGCGATAACAATACCCAACCCAGCTGATCCTCGATGTCCTACTGGCGGAGAGGATGACTATGAGGTTATTGAAGTCGTTGGCGAACAAATTAAAGCTCCCCCTATGGACCATGCAGAATACGGGCAGCACATGGGATGGGTAGAAAAAGAGAAAGCAGCTGAGAATATGGGTAGTAGATTCGCCTACTTAACAGGTGAAGCAGTACTTATTGAATTCGCTCTCGTTCAATACACTCTTTCGAAATTAATGAACCATGGTTTTACCCCAGTTGTGCCACCTGTACTTGTTCGGGAGCAGATGATGTTAGATGCTGGATTTTTCCCAACCGATCGACATCAAGTTTATGAACTAGCCGAAGATGACCTCTACCTTACGGGCACAAGTGAGGTAGCTTTAGCAGGACTTCACCGTGGGGACCTTTTAGATGCCAAAAACCTACCGATACGCTACGGGGGATTCTCATCATGTTTTCGGAGGGAAGCTGGGACCTACGGAAAAGACACAAGTGGTATTTTTCGAGTTCATCAATTCGATAAAGTTGAAATGTTTTCTTTCTGCGACCCGGTTAGTAGTTGGGAGGAACTCGAGAATCTTCGGAATTTAGAGCAAGAGATCCTTAACGAGCTTGAGTTGCCGTATAGGGTTATTTTGGTGGCTGCCGGGGATCTAGGTGCTCCCGCTGCTATGAAATATGACTGTGAAGTGTGGCTGCCTTCTGAGCAGAAGTACCGGGAGCTGACAAGCTGTTCAAACTATCTTGACTACAGTGCTCGAAGAATGATGACACGTATTCGGGGTGAGGAGAGTAACCCTCTTGTTCATACGTTAAATGGAACAGCTTGTGCAGTAGGGCGGACGCTTGTTTTCCTTATGGAACATTGCCAACAAGATGATGGAAGCTTTAAAGTCCCAAGCGTTCTTCAACCGTTCTGCGGTATCGATGTAATCGCACCACCTGAATAGTCAAAAATACTTCTTAGACCTTTGTATTTTCGGCTTTAGTTTCCACTAGAACCATTTCTGGCTGGTTTCTCCTACTCCATTGGAAGAATCGTGCCGCTATCCATACCCAAAGGTATATGCTTCCTGCAAGTTTCATAACTAACCCTGCAAGTTGCTGGTCGGTTGTTATATCAATTCCCCAGAGTCTTACTTGATGATCGTAAGCATCATAGAGCGCTCCTCCAGCAAATGTTAAAAATCCCGCTGGGACGGTAGGTACAACCGACATCAGAAAAAGGTAAACCATTTGGGTTGGAAGACTAATCCGATATTCCTTCATAGGGTTGATGATTGGAAGCCACATCCAAAGGGAAGAAACAAAGACTGCTAGATGTAGAAAGTAGTGGAATGCGCCGCTTTCAATTGAGTAATTCACTGCGAATGGTAAGTGAGTCACAATCACAATTAAGTTGTAGCAAACACCAGCAGCTATCGGATTTGAGATTCTCTTTGTAAAGGTTCTATCTCCACTAAAAGTCCCAAATATTGCCTTTGTTAGCCATACAGGAAGAGCGGTAAGTAATAGAGGTGGGACTATTAGCGAGATAATCATGTGTTGGACCATATGCACTGAATAAAGGTACTCTTCTGAGATGTCATGCATGGGCCAGTCTGAGGCAAACCAGAGTGCGAAGAGAGCTGCCCAGAATGCGAAGAAATTCTTGCGGGTATAGATTTCTTCGTTTGGCTCAACGAAATTAGGTGCAATAACTTTTACGGCATAACGTGCCAAGAGAAGCACTCCAGCTATAAGAATCCACACCTCAGGGTGAAATTGGAATCTCCAGATTTGGGGATTAGCTGCAAATACCACTACTCCAGCCTGCCACGACTTACACACAAAGTAACAATTTTTCGTTAACTATTTTCAGCCTATTTTCGGTGCTGGGAATATGGAGTTAGTGGTGACTTCCGGTTCCACCTTTGAATGAGTATCCCAACCAAAATCCTGTTATGGCCGGGGGTACAAGGAGGAATAATACTTTAAGAATGGGGTTCCAATCAGGTAAAAATCCGAACGCAAATGCCATGACAAAGTACACGGGCCAGGCGATGCATAATCCCAGCACCATCATTTTGGTAAAGATTGCATTGTCATCGCGCAGATGCATAAAGATTGCAGCGACAAGGAAGAACTTAATAACCATAAGGAATGACAAAGTAAGGACAAGGAGCCACTCTGGGGCTTTGTGGACTGATTCAAAATAGGTGAAAACTTCTATTGCAGTAAAGACTGCGAGCACAATAGCGGTCTTGATGTACACCCAGTCCTCTTTAACCCAAGATACATTTTCTTCGGTGCTTCCGGTTAATTCGTCGGTTGTTGCCATCTGATTTCTCCTATTGTGGGAAAAGGTAGACAATTGTAAATATTACGATCCATACAACATCCACGAAGTGCCAATAGAGGCCGATGATTTCAAGTTTTTCTTCGTTCGCCGAAGTTAACTTTCCTCGCATCGACTGGATATACATGGACATGAGCATAATAATTCCTACCGAAACGTGCACTCCATGGAAACCCGTAAGGGTGAAGAATGCTGTACCAAACAGGTTGGTCGTATAACCAAGTCCCTCTCGATAGAAAACAGTGAATTCATAGACTTGACCGCCAACGAAAATGGCTCCAAGAATAGCCGTTGAAAGTAGCCATATTCTAGAACGGCGGATGTCGTTACGTCGAAGTGCGGTAATCGCTAGAACAACTGTTAGAGAGCTCATTAGTAGGACAAATGAGCTGACAGAGGTGAAGGGAATATCAAACATCTCTTCAGGGCCTAAGTCATCAGGGCCTATTCGGTCCTTGTAGAGCATGTAGGTAGAAATAAGCCCACCGAAAAGCAAGCAGTCGGAACCTAGGAAGACCCACATGCCTAACTTGTCATTTGATACCCCAAGTGTAGATACATGATCCTCTCCATGATCATTAGATGTTTGGTCAGTTGCTGTTTCAGTCAACGGAAACCTCCTCAGAACTATTCTCATCTATTTCTTCAGCTCGGGGTTCATCTGAGTTTCCATGGGAATCACCGTCATGGTGTCCATCAGCATTTGGATCATCGACGGGTTCAAAGACCCAGCCATATAGTCCGCCGAGCACAAATAGTCCTCCAACTACACATAGCCACAGGTTATATATAAGCCCGTAACCGATAATCGGTAGGCCCAGAGCTGCGACAATAGGCCAGTAGGATGGGGAGGGAAGGTGTACGTTAGTGTTGCTTCCGTCATGAGCTACTTCTTCAGCTGTCGCTCGTCTTACTACACGACCCGTTTCGTCTTTACCCCATTTCCTATGCCAGAACTCGTCTTGACGTTCAACTTCGATTGTTTCATCAAAGTTATGTTCTGGTACTGGAGAGGCAGTCATCCACTCAAGGGATCGTGCGTCCCATGGGTCGGGGCCAGGTACAGGGGTCTTCCCTGCTCTGTGGGCACGCCAGCTTATAAAGACATTTGCGATGAACATTGCGGTTGCAATTGCAATCAAGAAAGCCCCAATTGTTGCGACAAGATTCCAGAGGTCAAATCCCTGACCTTCTGAATAGGTCTGGATTCGGCGACTCATTCCCTGTAACCCCAGAATATGCATAGGCCCAAATGTAAGGTTAAAGCCGATGACCATGACCCAAAAGCTAGACTTTCCTATCTTTTCTGATAAGAAATAGCCAAACATTTTCGGCCACCAGAAATAAAACCCGCCGAAGAAACCGAGAATGATTCCACCGAAAATAACATAGTGGAAGTGGGCAACGATGTAGTACGTATCAGTCTGTTGCGTATCAGCTGCAGCAAGAGAGTGAGTTACGCCCGAAAGACCACCAATCGTAAACATTGCTACCACTGATGTTGCATACAACATTGGAGTAGTAAAACGTATTCGCCCTCCCCACATAGTTGCGAGCCAATTTAATATCTTTACGCCAGTCGGCACCGCAATAAACATTGTTGAAACTGAGAAAGCTGCTACAGCCACGGGTCCGATTCCTGAAGCAAACATATGGTGAGCCCATACTCCCCAACCCATAAATCCAATAGCGATTCCCGAGAAGATCATAAATGGATATCCAAATATTGGTTTCCTACTGAATGTTGGGATGATCTCTGAGATAACACCGAAGCTCGGAAGAATAAGTATGTAGACCTCTGGATGACCGAAAATCCAAAACAGGTGCTGCCAGAGTAATGGATCGGCGCCTTGTGCGACATTGAAGAAGTTCGCACCAAACAACCGATCAAATGTGAGAAGAAATAAAGCCACAGAAATAACTGGCATTGCGAACAGAAGAAGCATCTGCACGATGAATAGCATCCAGGTAAGAACTGGCATCTTCATCAATGTCATTCCAGGTGAACGCATATTAAGCACGGTCACGATTAGGTTAATAGCACCAACGAGTGAAGCTATTCCAGTGATTTGAAGTCCAATTGCGAAAAAATCTATGCCCTTACTTGGGGAAAAGAGCACTCCTGTATTTGGGGAGTAAGCGAACCATCCACCATCCGGAGCGTTCTCCCACCATCCCCCAATAAACATGGAGGTTAGTAGGAAAAGCCCGCCACCTAGAAAAACCCAGAAACTGAAAGCATTAAGTCTTGGGAATGCAACATCTCGAGCCCCTATTTGGAGTGGAATAAGATAATTAGAAAATGCTGCACCTAGGGGAATCGCAGCTAGGAAGATCATCACGACTCCATGCATAGTGAAGACTTGATTGTAGGTTTCAGCTGAAAGAATAGAGTTACCGGGACGAGCAAGCTGCAACCTCATAAACAGAGCATAAATACCGCCAATGATGAAGAACAGCAGGCCAGCTGCTCCATACATAATGCCGATTTTCTTATGGTCAACGGTGAAGAGCCAGCTTCTCCAGCCACCGCCGCCGCCGGGCCTTGTGAAAGCTCCGAGGGGACGCTCAGTAATTTGATCTTCGCCTGATTCTAGTTCAAGTGGAGCTTGCTCTTGTTCAACAACTGCCATAAGAACTCCCTTTTTTCTTCCAAATATTTTTCATAGTTAATCCAGTGAAATTAGATAGTCGACTAGTAAATCAATATCTGCCTCACTCAAATTCAAGTTAGGCATACCCCTAGCCTGTTCAGGCTGAGCGTTAGGTTTCTCTTTCGGAGAATTCCGCAACCACGCTTCAAGTGTTCCCCTTGCATAGTCACTTCCTGCAAGGCCAAGATAGTTTCCGGCATCGGCCATTTCTTGCGCATCTGGGTAAAGCTGAAAGAATGAGCCCGCGTAGCTACTTCTTGAAGCAAAGTGAGTAAGATTAGGAGCTGCTCCTGCTGTTAAGTTCGCTGACCCGGTGTATTTCCCTTGTGAAAGCGTTCCATCGGCATGATTTCTATACTCTTCAATATTTCCATACAAAGCCATGGTGTCTAATTGAACACTTCCGGAAATATCGCGCGAAGTAACACCATTTATAACATGACATCGAGCACAATTTAGAAGGAATACCTGCTCCCCTTCATAGTTTTCGTCACCTTCTTGAAGAGGCTCGCGGGGTCTCATTTGATTATTCGTCCACGACTGGAAATCTTCTTGAGAAAGAGACACCGCATACATGCGCATGTACGCGTGACTTAAACCGCAAAACTCAGTACATTGACCGGCAAATCTTCCGATCTCATTAGATTGAAGCACCCATGGAGATGTTCTTCCAGGAACCGAATCTTTCTTTCCATTCAGCCGTGGAATCCAGAAACTATGAAGAACATCTCGAGATGTCGTGTGAATCCTTATATCTTGCCCAACGGGAATAACGATTTCATTTGCAGTAACGAAATCTGGCTGTTCTGCCCCAGCAACGCCATCAAGATAATATTGGAATTCCCACCACCACTGCTGACCAACAACAAGCACTTCCATTTCTGGGTATACAGCTTCGTCAGGGGCTGCGTCAACGTCATCAAGGTTAAGTAAAGCACCCACACTGAATATTGCTATTGCTGCCATAAGAATAGTTGGCCCAATCGTCCAGCCAATTTCAGCTGCAAAGTGCCCATGGACTTGCTTTGGGAATTCTTCATCTGGATATCCACCATCGAAAGACTCTTCGCCCTCTTTGGGCTCACGCACTTTGAATTTCCACCCGAGGTAGAGAACGGCTCCCTGAATAATGACGAAGACAACTCCTGCTATAACGAAGATCGGATTAATTAAGTTATTAATATCGTTTGATTTTCGCCCTGCAGGGTCAAGAGTATCCAGCGGAGCATTGCTCGCACATCCAGTTATTAACAAAACAGAGATGACAGCAAGAAACATAACAAACCAGCGGAGATTCCGTCTTTGGCCAGAGGATTCTTTAAGGTCAGCGAAGTCGTAATTAGCTCTAGTCTTCATTATTTATCGTATCCTTCTCCACCATAGTCATCACTGTGTTCTTCACCATGGTCATCACTGTGTTCTTCACCATGGTCTCCAACATGATGATGAGAAATTTCTCGCTCACCTACGGTCGCTGACACTATACCGGTCGTAAGCAATGCGATTGCGCCGAAAGCTAGGACACTCGCTACAAGATTTCGATTTACTTTTTCAGCTAAGGCAAACGCTAAGGCTCCGAGGAAAACAACTGCTGAAAGAATAACAGCCATCCAAATTGCCCATGATTTTGACACAGTTAAGAAAATTCTTGAGAAACAAAGAACTGCAACGGCTATACCTATAGTTCCTAGCACCGGGACCTCTATCGGTTTCATGATCTGATTTCGCAGCTCGGCATTTGCTACTGGGTCACTTGTTGCCCTATCTGCCCATGCACTCATCATGAGCTCGAACGTTGTTGCAATAATGATTAGAAGGCCAACAACAAAAATGGCTGTATGAGTAACTAGCCCGATAATTAATGTTCCAAATCCAAATGCTCCGATTATTGGCCAGAAGTTATAGCTAACGGGGCCTTGGGCAGGTGGGAGTTCACCACCATTAAGTTCAGCAACTGCATCAGGGTCAGCATCACGAAAAGCTGTAAGCATAATTGCCAACCAAGCTGAGCAGATAAACAACATCACTAAAATGATGTAGCCGACGTGATCTCCAATACCGCCCTTCCATCCAAGGCTTACTGCACCGGTCCAGTTTTCAGCGTCAACGAACCCCAGATAGTCTGCTCCGCCGCCATCGCCACTCACCACTCCGTAAAAGAAGGCAGCGATAAGACCGAAACCACCAAATCCCATAAAGAGTCTAAAACCGGGAGAGAACATTAGAAATTACCTACAATCACGTGACACTCATTTCGCTATAAAGACGGCTATCCAAATAATGAAATAAATAAAAACTAAGGAATACCAATACAGAGATGCCGCGACGATGCCGTCTGTCTGGCGGCTACTGTATTGGCCGGCAAGGGCTCGAAATCCCATAAGCGCAACAAAGATCATACCGATCACAAATGCGACCATATAGCTTCCAACTATGGTGTAAATCAATGTGGCTGCAGTAGTAGGTCCTTCATCAGCAACTAAGTTCATTTGTGAAAGCTGCCATCCATGCTGGACCAAAACCATTGCTCCCATGACAAGTGTAGTGCCTACTGCGAGAAGNGCATGTTGTCGATCATCGCGTTTGATTGAGTAGACAGCCCATTGCATAACTGCAACGGAAATCAACAGTGTCCAGATAATCATTCCAGGGGGTGTGAGTTCAATGTTAGCTTTCTCAGGTATCCAAGACCCTCCGACAGAGCGAACTTGTGACCGTTCCNGCAAGTANACACCAAATAGCCCTCCGAAGTACATCAGAACNGCTGCTATGCCAAAGCCGACCGCTACCAAAATATTTCTAGATCGTGCTGGAGGAGCGNCGGGAAGATTTGTCGTTGTCATGTTCATTGATCATCNCCTCCAGTTACCGCTGGGAACAAAAGAGGACGTTCATTGTCTACAACAGGAGCGTCAGAAAAGTTACCCGTTGGAGGAGGAGAGTCAGTCGACCATTCCAAGGTATGGCCTCCCCATGGGTCATTTGCATTTTCNGTATTTCCCTTTCTTAGGATNACAGAAATGGTTAAGTCAAGTACTACAAGTCCAACACCAGCTAGNAGAAGGACACTTCCTATTGCGCCGACAATGTTAAAGAATTCAACGGCGTCCGTGTCCCACACACCTTCATAAGCTGAGGAATTGAATACTTCATCGCCCTCGTCAAGGATGCCGTTTATTATGTTACTTCCACCAGAAAGCACAAGGCCTCCGAGCAGGGTTATGGCAGAAAGAGNTCCTNCNTTTCGGTTTAATTGGTGGCCGAAGATCTTGGGTGACCAGTAGTAAAGTCCNGCGACCACACCNATGANAGATGCAATGAGGGCGTGCTCCATGACTGCTGTTGCCATAACAGTTCCATGGACATCTCGCAGCCAAGTGATTAAACCATCTAGCCAACTGTCATTAATCTCTTGAATGGCACCTATCGCTGGTCCAGAAACATGAAATGCTGAAGCTGCTGCTGCCACAAGTAAGGCAAGCATTCCGACTACTGATAAAACTAGATGCGCAGAAAAGGAAAGGTTACCTCGAATTGAGGTATCTGCTAATCCGCCCATAAATACNAAAACAGGAATTAGAACAAGAATTCCCATNACGACAAAGACTGCTTGATTGGCTACATCTGGGTTGAAAAACGGTTGGGCAAATGCTCCAAATGACAGTGCCCCCATTGCTCCTATAGCAATCTGTTGAATTCTGTATTGCCGTTGGCTGACGCCAGAGGAGACGGGAATAATATCTCCTGCTATTCCGAGCACAGGTATGGCGAAGGCAAAGATCATTGGTTGTGACCATAACCAAGAAAGTTGGTNCCAAATATTTTCGACAGCACCATATCTGAGTGCATCAGCTCCTAGAAAGTCAACCCAAGAAATNGCGAGATTCGATAACCAGATTGGTAAGGCTAAAATCCAAATGCTGCCGGCTATAAGCATTGACCAACTAAATAATGGAAGTTCAAATAGTGTCATTCCCTGNGGTCGTTGAGAAATGATTGTCGATATGACGCAAACGGTCCCTACTAGCAATGCAAGNACAACCATACCGATTGAAAGAATGGAGAGTTCTGTAGCTTCTGGGTCCATTCCTTGAGCAAATTGTGATGTTGGGTTTGGTTCACCTAAACCTCCATCAGCAAAGACGGTGACCACGTGAATGAGAATTCCTATAAGCCACGCCCAGAAAGCCAACGCGGCTGCGCGAGGGAATGAAAGGGACGGGGCGCCAACCTGAAGAGGCACCAAGTAAGTTGCCAAACCTATAAGGAGCGGTATGACACAGAAAAAGATNAGCGAAGTCCGAGATAGGCTCCATGTTTGGAAAAACTGATTTGAGGATCCAAAATCTAAAATACTCACTGACCCGATACTGGCTCGCTCAAATCTTANGAGAATGTTTAAGATTAATGCCAGCATTCCNCCNAATAAACCAAAGAAGATATATAGGCGNCCGATATTTTTATGGTCGCTTGTTCCAAAGACTCCTGCGAGCCCACCAATATCTAGTGGGCCAGATGCTGAGTCAGCTGCGTTTGAGCCAGTTTCCGTTTGATTTTCAGTCACAGTTTTTCTTTTTTTTCATTGTCACAGCTGACATGGAGAAACTCCAAAAGTCAGCANATAACATGGTAGACAATCCTGCCCGCTAAGGAATGGATTATGTAATGATCGTAGCCGTCATAGGGGTCTCTAGCCGAACTCTACGAAGACATTCAGGTAATGAATTTTTTAGGGATTTTTTAGGATATTTGTCCCTTTGGGTCAGAATCCNCTTCTAACTAACTCGTCTACGGCAATGATGAGGAAAAGAAGTGTGAGATATGTTATCGAAAATCCAAAAAGGCGCATAGCAGATTGTTCCGTTTGGCGATGACGAACTTGCAGGGAAAGGTAAACAAAACCGGCACCAAGCACCAATGCACCACATAAGTAGATCACCCCCATGCCTGCTACCGGAGCAAAAATAATAGATACGGCCCATACTTCTAGGGCATATAGAACCATTTTCGTTCCGGTAAATTCTGGTCCCGCAACCACGGGGAGCATAGGAATTTTAGCTGACGAATAGTCTTCTTTGTATCGAATCGCAAGCGCCCAAAANTGGGGTGGGGTCCATAGGTAAATAAGGGCNAAAAGGATAAGTGGAGGCCAGTCGAGAGANTTTTGCACTGCTGTCCAGCCAATTAATACCGGGGCAGCTCCAGCAGCACCACCAATGACAATATTGCTACTTGAGGTTCTCTTAAGCCACAAACTATAAATAAAGACATAAAAGAGGCATGCACCTACNGCTAAGACAGCACTAAGAAGGTTCACAGTTAGCCATAACCAAAGAAATGCAAGAGCTTCAATCGAAATAGCAAATGTTAGTGCTTCGGCGGGACTTAGAATTCCGGTAACGAGTGGCCTGTGTCTGGTTCTTTCCATTAGCGGGTCGATATCACGATCTATATACATATTGATTGCGTTAGCCCCACCCGCAGAAAGGGTCCCACCAAGCAACGTAGCTAAGATAAGGAATATCGAGGGTAAGCCCTCTTCTGCAACAATCATCGTCGGCACAGTTGTCACGAGAAGTAACTCAACTACGCGAAGTTTCATAAGAGTGACAAAGCCCTTAATTTTTTCCCTTATTGAAACTTTTTGTAGAGAAGTTGTATCCACAAATCAGAGGCTAGAGCGAAAGAAAGGATATAACCAAACTTCAAATACTTTCATTTCACAAACTGAAGTTTAGGAGTCAAAAAAATAGCTGAAATTAATTGTTCGTTGAAGTGTCGGAAAGAAAAGTCTGTGGTGGACTGTTTACATGTTCGATAAATTTCGTTTAACTCCTGCGAAATACCAACGAATAACCTACCTCTCTGTACTGCTTCTCTCTTTAATTATTGTCACTGGAGCAGCAGTTCGACTTACGGGGTCTGGTTTAGGGTGCTCTGACTGGCCTACATGCGAAGATGATCAGCTGGTAGCAGAGATAGACGATGTGCATGCAATGGTTGAATTTGTAAATCGAGTGATAACGGGAGTCGTCTCTCTAGCGGTTATATTTGCTGTTCTGGGTTCTTTATTTAGAGAACCGCGCCGCAAAGACCTGACATGGTGGTCACTGGGCTTAGTTGTCGGAGTGATTGTCCAAATACTTGTAGGCGCGCTAGTTGTTCGGGAGCACCTTCCACCTAGTCTTGTTATCGCCCATTTTCTTATCTCCATGGTTCTTGTTTGGAATGCTGTTGAATTGCACCATCGTGCGAAATTCTCTGTGGGTCTTCCTCCCCAACCAACATGGACACCTCTGCGTTCTCTTTCATCATTACTGGTTTTACTTGCCTCAGGCGTACTAGTTACTGGAACATTGGTGACCGGAAGTGGACCACATAGTGGTGCAGAAACAACACAAACAAAAGAAGCTCTAGAAAATTTCCAGGAAGGCGCACTCCATTTAAATTCAGAAAGCTTTGAAGTTAAGCGGCTTCCGTTTGATGTCCCAGACGTAGCAAGAATCCATGCCATAACAATGATTGTTTTTCTGATAGTCATGACGTACACGGTTTTTCGAATTAGCCGAATAGCAAAAACAAAATATGTATTTTCACAGGCTCAAAATTTACTGACAGTTGCAGTCCTTCAGGGAGCAATAGGCTACACGCAGTACTTCACAGATGTGCCAGCACTTCTTGTGGGTTTTCATATTGCCGGTGCTGTAGCCGTATGGATTATGACACTGAGGCTCTATCTAGCCTTTCGCCTTCCTATAGAACCAAATACAAAGCAAGTAACGCCCTAAACAGTGTGCAGATACTCTAAATCAGACTCTCGAAGCCTCTGATCTATTGATGAAAGGCCGTAGTAATTTAACACTGAAACAGCTGAGCCCTTCTGGTTGACAATTTCTACGGCTGATTCAGGAACTAATGCCGGATGCGTGACACCAATAGAATGGCAAAGACGGAGGATTTCACTTTGTAACGCGTGAACGTAGTTCATGACTCGGACACTTTTGTCAGTTGGATTTAATCCTCTTGAAAGCCATGAGGATTGTGTTGCGACTCCAGTGGGACAATGACCTGTATGGCAACGTTGAGCTTGGATACATCCAATAGCCATCATGGCCTCCCGGCCTACATTAACCATGTCACATCCGATAGCGAATGCTGCCAGCGCTGTATCAGGATAACCAAGTTTCCCAGACCCAATAAAAGTAATTTCGGAATGAAGCCCGCGTGCGTAGAAAATATCAAAAACCTTCGCAAAGCCAATCCGGAATGGGTAGGCAACACTATCGGAAAAGACAAGCGGAGCCGCACCAGTTCCGCCCTCCCCTCCATCTATAGCAATGAAGTCAGGCCCTTTCCGAGTTGCTTGCATTTGATCAGCGAGGTCAACCCAAAAATTAATCTGACCAACAGCCGCTTTAATTCCCACCGGAAGCCCTGTCTCACATGCAATCAACTCAACAAAATCTATGAGGCCACTAACGTCATCGAAACTGGTGTGTTTTGAAGGACTCTGCACCATCACCCCTTTAGGAATTCCTCGAGTAGCAGCGATCTCACTAGTCACTTTCTTTGCTGGAAGAACTCCCCCAATACCTGGCTTAGCCCCTTGACTTAACTTAACCTCTATAGCTTTTACTGGCGTCTCAGAGATAGTTTCAAGCAAAGCATCCATGGAAAAATTACCTACCGTATCTCGGCTACCAAACAACCCAGTTCCAATTTGGTAGACCAAATCACCGCCATGCCGGTGATACGAAGAAATTCCTCCTTCACCGGTGTTATGTAGGCATCCCGCCAGAAGGGAACCTTTATTCAATGCTTCAATAGCTGGCCCTGAAAGAGAACCAAAGCTCATACCAGCAATATTGACAAGGGAATTTGGGCGAAAGGCCTTAGGGCGATTCCCCCAAGACCCTAATATCTTTGGTGAAGGAAGAATTTTCTCTGTAGAACGAGACTCTGCGGGAAAGGCGGAATGTTTAATGATAATACTTCCCGGAAGATCAACATCATTATCTGTTCCAAACCCAAAGTACGGATTTTCCTTTTTCGCAGTCGCGTAAACCCATCTTCTCTGGTCTCTATTAAACGGACGCTCTTCGTCATTATCAGCAACAATGTACTGTCGAAGCTCAGGACCAATCTTTTCTAGCAAATACCGCAAGTGACCAATTATTGGAAAATTCCTTAATATGGCATGTCTAACTTGGAATAGGTCATAAATTCCAACAAGAAGTAAAAGACCTGCCACAATAGCAATAATTAGAAGTCCAGTTGCCATGACACTTCCATATCTACCAACTTCCCTACCTCTATATGAACTTAAAGATTAAGATCTAAATTTAGACTCGTCGCTCTTTGTCCTATGTTGTCACAAAAGAAAAGAAGAGGTAAGTGATGAAACGAGAAACAACAATAACGGGACACATGCTCAGTACTCCAACAATTTCTCCTGATCTAGAAATGACGGAGTCTATCGACATACAACAACCATGGGTGGTGATCGTTTGGAATGACCCAATAAATCTTATGAGTTATGTATCCTTCGTTTTTCAAAAGCTATTCGGATACTCCAAAGAAAAAGCAAATAAGTTAATGCTTGAAGTCCATAACAATGGCCGTGCTGTGGTTTCCCAAGGAACGCGAGAAAAAGCCGAATTTGATGTTTCCTTATTGCATAAGCACGGCTTGTGGGCAACATTACAGCAGGACTAAGTCGGATGATAATTACCCCCTTAAAGAATGGGACCTTCAAAGTAGAGACTCCAGATTGGCAAATTCAAATCTTTCGAGGACTAGCAGAAGAATTAAAAACTGTTCTTTCAGATGGAAACAACTCTTTAACAACTCGCCTATTTCCAGTTGCATACCAAAGTGATAAGGCCGCAAATGAAGAGTATAAACAGCTCACGCATGAAGATCTTCTCCAATCACACCTTGCATCATTAAAATTAATTGAAGAGATATCAACCGATAAG